>CAZPQP010000005.1:0-8288 GCA_964588635.1 uncultured Bifidobacterium sp. | reverse complement strand
CGCAGCTTGGCGTCGAGATTCGAGAGCGGCTCGTCCATCAGGTAGACCGCGGGCTCGCGGACCATCGCGCGGCCCATGGCGACGCGCTGGCGCTGACCGCCGGACAGCTGTCCGGGCTTCCGGTCGAGCAGGTCCTCGAGGCCGAGGATCCGCGCGACCTCGTTGACGCGCTGCTCGCGGTCCGCCTTCGGCGTCTTGCGGAGCTTGAGGCCGAAGGCGAGGTTGTCACGCACCTTCATCTGCGGATAGAGCGCGTAGTTCTGGAAGACCATCGCGATGTCGCGATCTCGCGGCGCGGCGTTGGTGACGTCCTGGTCGCCGATGCGCAGCGTGCCCTCGGTGATGTGCTCGAGACCGGCGATCATCCGCAGCAGCGTCGACTTGCCGCAGCCCGAGGGGCCGACGAGCACGACGAACTCGCCGTCCTCCACCGTCAGGTCGACGCCGTCGACCGCGCGAACGCCGCCGTCGTAGACCTTCGCCACCCCATCCAGTGCGATCCCCGCCATTGCGCGGGATTCTAGCCGCACCGCGGCGTGCGGATGCGGCCGTTCTCAGAGATCGCGCGCGTCGGCCGGCTCGATGTCCTCGAAGCGGTCGATCTTCCGCAGTGCGGGGAAGGCCAGGCACCAGATGCCCGCGACGGCGATCGAGGCGACGCCGCCGACGAGGATCGCCGGCACCGTCCCGATGAAGCGTGCGAGCGTGCCCGACTCGAACGCGCCGAGCTCGTTCGATGCGCCGATGAACACGCGTTCCGCGGCACCGACGCGACCGCGCAGCGCTGGCGGTGTGAGCAGCGGCCCGAGCGTGGAGCGGATGAACACGCTGACCATGTCGCTCGCGGCGAGCAGGGAGAGCGCCACGATGCTGAGGAGGAAATTCGTCGACAGGCCGAAGATGATCGTGAACAGCCCGAACAGGGCCACGCAGGAGAGCAGCACCGGTCCGACCTTGCGCTGGATCGGGCGGGCGGACAGCAGGATGCCGACGAGCACCGCGCCGACGCCGGGTGCGGCGCGCAGCACGCCGTAGCCGACCTCGCCGACGTGAAGGATGTCCTGCGCCACAACAGGCAGGAGCGCCGTAGCCCCGCCGAACAGCACGGCCACGAGGTCGAGTGAGATGGCGGCGAGCAGGGCCGGCGTGGCGATGATGAAACGCAGTCCGGCGGTCGCGTCGCGCAACGTCACGGGTTGCACATCGACGACCTTGTGGTCCGTGCCGATCCGCCGGGTGACCATCAGCACGAGGATGCCGGCGGTGGCCTCCAGCAGCATGGCGGCGGCGTACGGCGGGACGTCGCCGAGCGCCTGGAAGGCGCCGCCGAGCAGCGGGCCGACGATCAGAGCGCCCTGCCAGGTCGAGGACGACAGCGCCATCGTGCGGGGCAGCGCACGCGGCGTGACGGCGGCGGCGAGCATCGGGTTGAAGGCCGCACCGGCGAACGCGCGGGAGCCGCCGAGGCCGGCGGCGAGCAGGTAGAGCGGCCACGCCTCGAGCCCCCAGACGGCCGCGTCGAGCAGCAGCAACCCGGTGAAGACCAGAGCGCCGAGGTTGCCGGCAGCCGTCACGTAGCGCCGGTCGACGCGGTCCGCGAGCTGTCCGGCGGGAATCGCGAGGATCAGCGCGGGGATGAACTCGAAGAGGCCGATCAGGCCCAGAACGAGCGGATCGCCGGTGCGCGCGTAGGCCTGCCAGCCGAGCGCCGCCGTCAGGACGCCGAACGACATCGTGGCGGCGAGCTCGGAGATCAGCAGCCGCCGGACCATCGGGTGGCGCAGCAGCTCGCGGGCGCTGCTGCCGTCGGCGAGCGCGTCAGGGCGAGGGTCGCTCACGGGCGGGAGTCTCGCAGATGGCGGGACGCGGCTCCGCCAGCCGGCCTCGCGCGGGTCAGCCCGACTTGGGGAGCGTCACGCGGTGCGTGGCGCCGAAGCTGGCGCCCTGCTTGGTGCGCAGGGTGGTGGCGACGGTGACGGTCACCGCCTTCCGCTTCAAGGCGGTGCGGGTGGCCTCGCTGACGGTGCAGGTGAGGGCGCTGGTGCCCTTGGCCTTGGGCGCGGCGGTGGCGCGGCAGACGATCGCGCCGTTCGCGCCGGTGGTGAGCTGGGTGATGGTGGAGGGTCCGGTCACGGTGACGCTCGAGCGGATACGCGTGGCCGAGGCGCTGGGCTTCCGCATGGCGAGCCGCTTGTACGGGCGCACGGCGGTGGTCGCACTGGAGGCGGTGCCGGCGCTGCCGGCCGAGCGCGCCACGACGGTGATCGTGTACGCCTTGGTATTCAGCAGGCCGGTGACCGTGCAGGTGAGCGCGCCGGTGGTCGTGCACGACGCGCCGCCGGGACTGGCGGTGGCGGTGTAGCCGGTGATGCCGCCGCCGGTCTCCGTCGGCGCCTTCCAGGAGACGACCGCACGGAGGAGCCCGGCGACCGCCGTCACCGCCGTCGGGCGGCCGGGGGCGCCAGCCGGCGTGACGCTGGCGGCAGCGGAAGCCGCCGAGGTGCCGGCGACCGTGGTCGCGGTCACCGTGACGCTGTACCCGGTGCCATTGGCGAGTCCGGTCAGGGTGCATGCGAGGTCGCCGGTGGTCCAGGAGCAGGTCTGCCCGCCGGGTGCAGCCGTGGCCGTGTAGCGGGTGACGATCGCGCCGCCATCATCGGCGGGTGCGTTCCACGTGACGCGCGCGCTGCCATCGCCCGCGCTGGCGGCCACCGCGGTCGGTGCTCCCGGCGTGCTGACGGCGGCGAGCGCCGCGACCAGGCCTGAGTTCTGCCCGTTGGACACGTAGATCCGCGTGCCGGCGGGGTTGAGTGCGAAGTAGCCGAAGTCGCCGTTGAAGCTCGGCAGTGCGACGGCATCGCGACGACCGGAGCGCGTGTCGAAGAGCGTGATCGACGTATCTCCCACGGCGTCGATGGCGGCGACGACGAGGTTCACACCGTCAGGCGTGGTGGTGAACCACTCGGCGGGGTCGCCGCCCGCTGGCAGGGTGTAGCTCGCCGGCAGCGAGTACGTGGTGCCGAGTGCGCCGGTCGCGACCGTGTAGGCCCGTACCTTGGGGTTCGCGGAACCCGCGTCGTCGACGACGACGTAGGCGGTCGCGCCGTCGGGCGAGAAGGCGACCGCCCACGGGCGCACCGTGTCGAGCGCGATCCGGTGGGCGATGGCGCCAGTGGCGCTGTCGAGGAGGATCACCTCGTTGGTGCCTCGCGTGATCAGCGCCAGCGTGGCGCCGCTCGGCGAGGCGAAGACCGCGCGCGGCACCTGGCCGCCGGCGAGTGGCGGAGTGATTGCCGTGACGGTGCCCGTGGCGAGCGCGATCTTCTTGAGGTACAGGCCTGCAATCGACGTGACCCAGGCTGTGGTCCCGGCCGGATGGACGGCGAGCGACGTGAGCTGATCTCCCGTCGTGCCGGTGCTGACGGTGCGATCGACGGTGCGCGACGCCGCGTCGATCACGCTGACGCCGGGCGGACCGGCGGCTCCCTGGTTCATGGTCACGAGCTTCGCGCCGCCGGACACCGGCTTGATCAGGTACGGCTTGTTGCCGACGGTGATCGTGCTCACGACCGCTCGGCCGACGATGACGCTGACGGTGCCATCGTCGTAGTTGGCGGCGAAGAAGGCTGCACCCGAGGCGTCGAAGGCGCCGAAGTACGGTCTATTGCCCACGCCGACCTGTACGCCGCTGATCGCATTGGTGACGGGAACCACGTACTCGACGGCGTCGTCGTTGACTTCGACCACGCGCACGGACGACCCGTCCGGAGACACGGCGATGCCATGCGGCTGGCTGAAGGGCCCGATCGCGTCGGTGAGGAGCGATGGCGCCGCTACCGCGGCGGGAGCGGCGACGAGCGTCGTGAGAATCACGCTGACCAGGGCCATGGTGGCGCGCATGGCGCAACGGTAGCAGCCGTCTGTCGCGTCAGCGTGTGACCATTCGGTGATTCACACCGACCGGGTCGAGCACGCACATTGAGAGCAATCCCCGCAGTTCACGCTGACCGTCTGCGACGGAAACGCTCGACGCGGGAGCCGTCGGCGAGCAGCAGCAGGATCCACACCATTGGCGCGTAGCGGGGACCGACGAGCAGCCCGACGGGGATGGCGCTGAGCAGGATCAGGGGGACGATCACACCGCGGCGGGAGGTGCTCGTCGCGCTCTGCCGGAACATCACCGACAGGAGGACCGTGGCGCCGGCGACGACCGCCGTGTAGATGACGAGCGCCGTCATGTCGTCCGGGTTGCGCGAGTACGTCGTCGTGGCGAAGGGCACGAGGCAGATGGCGGCGAGGAACGCGAAGTTGAGCACGACGAGGCCCGGCGCGACCGTCGACGGCAGTCCGGCGAAGAGGCGGTGGTGCACCAGCCAGAAGCGCGCGATCAGGAAGAAGCTGAGCGCGAACAGCCCGATCGCCCCGAGCGTCTGCGCATCGAACGCCTGCAGGAGGGACTCGCCGGGCTTCGGCGTCGGCGCCTCGATGCCGAGCGCGAGCAGCGTGATCGCCACCGCGATGATGCCGTCCGAGATGCCCTCCAGGCGCCCTCGGCGGATTCCGTTCTCCTCGCCAGCTTCCACGTGGATAGCGTCGCACGCGGGGTGGATGCGCATGCCTCGGAAACGCGAAGAGCCCGCCGCAGGTGCGACGGGCTCCGCGAGTAGCGCATACGGGATTCGAACCCGTGCTACCGCCGTGAGAGGGCGGCGTCCTAGGCCCCTAGACGAATGCGCCAGGTGCTCTTTCGAGCAGCGGCAGTGTAGCCAGAACCCGCGGTGCCTTGCGTCGCCGCTACCAGTTGGTCGGCGGCGTCGTCTCGGACAGCCGCGTCCAGAAGGCGTGGTGCTCCTCGGCGGCCTCGACGAGGCGCGAGTGCCAGACCTCCTTGTCGACGGCGACCGGGCCGTCGCCCATCTCATTGCCCGAGAGGCAGATCCAGTGGCCGGGGTGCTCCCGCATGAAGAGCAGGAGGCCGACGTCGCCTGCGAAGAGATCGGCGATCGCCACGGCCTGCGCGTCGTTCAGCGGCGTACCGCTGGGCGGCGCCAGGGCGATGATGCCGTCGCGCACCGCGCGTACACGATCCGCGTTGGGGAAGAGTGCGCCGGGGATCACGCCCATATGGAGACCTTCGCCGGAGCCCCGGTCATGGCCGAGCGCACGATCAGCTCGGCGACGGCGGCGTGGCGGGATTCGCGAAGCAGCCCGCGACGCCGCCCTTGGCGAACGTCGCCGTGGTGCACTGCACGCCCTTGGGGTAGTACGGGCCCATCACGTCCTGCGCCGAGGCCTGATCCGAGTTCTGCGCGTTCATCACCGACTGGATGAACGTGGGCGCGGCGAGCATGTTGCGGATCGCGATCACCTCCTCCGCGGTGGTGTTCGACCGCGACGTGGGCAGCCAGCCGATCCTGGCGCGCTTGCCGCGGGTGGCGGCGGGACGATCCGCGACCGACGAGATCACGACCGTCGCCGTGCCGTTCACGAGCGGCATGTCCTGATCCGCCGTGCAGCCCATGATCGGGCCGACGGACACGACCGGGTACGGCTTGGCGTAGAGGTAGTTGCAGAACGACCAATAGCGCAGGTCGATGCCGGCGGCGGGCCAGACGCCGGGGCCGTTGCCGTACGCGGTCGCGCTGGTCGGCATCCTGGCCTTGACGACGGTGACGTAGCCGGCGGCCGGCTGGTACTTCGCCGCCACGTAGCCCGAGTCGCTGTTCGGGAACGGCGTCGTGGAGCCGCCCGCCTTGCAGAACACGAGCGACGCGCTGCATTCGCCCGTCGTGGTCGGCGGCGTGCCGGCGGTGCCTGCGAGGGACTTCGAGAGCATCTTCGCGATCGCCTTCTTCAGGATCTTGCTCTTCATCGTCGGCGTCTTCTGGGCGCTCGCGCACTGCGTGAGCGTCTGCACCTTCGCGCCGTTCCCGGTCGAGATCGTCATCGTCGGCAGCGGGATCGCGTTGGCGTCGTTGCCCGCGGGCAGGTAGATGCGCATCGTGACGAAGCCCGTGTTGGCGGGCATGCCCGGGACCAGCGGCGTGGACGGCGTCGAGGGCATCAGCGGAATCGCATTCGTCATCCCGGCGGTCACGCCGTTCATCAGCGTCACGGTGTACGTGCCGGCCGCGGCGCCGGCGGTGACCCACGGATTCTGCGTGCCCGCGTTAGGCGTCATCTGGTAGTCGGTCAGCGACGAGGGGATGCCATTCGTGGTGAAGTCCTGCCCCTGGCTGTTGTAGACGACGAACGAGAAGAAGCGGGCGGCGGGGAACGTGCCCTGGAGGGTGATCGTCATGCCGTCCTCGGCGATGAACGGCGTCGTCCAGTACGTGGCGTTGGAATCGGGGTACGCGACATTGGCTTTGGCGGGTGTGCTCTCGATGGGCCAGGCGCACGCGGTCGGCTGCACCGCCGCACTGGCGATCGCCGGACGTGCAGCCGACGTGGACGGCAGGACCGCGGCGACGGCGGCGAGCGCGAAGAGCGCGATGAACGAGGTGAGACGGCGAGGCGAAGGCATGCGCGCACTGTTGCACACCGTTCGGAGAGGCGGGCGGAAACGCCGAAGGCCGGCTCGCGGATGCGAACCGGCCTCCGGGCGATCGAGGCTGGGGGACAGGGACTCGAACCCCGATTAACCGGACCAGAACCGGTCGTCCTGCCATTAGACGATCCCCCAATGACGCGGCGAAGCCTAGCAACGCGACGGCGCAGGCGGATCCGCTTCCCGGTGTCGCCAAGACGGTGCCGATCCGTCAGGAAAAGCCCCGCGATCGAGGGCATACTCAGGGCATGAGCATGTTCCTCGTCCTCTTCCTCCTCCCGATGGTCGCGGGCTTCGCCGCGCAGGCGTGGGTGCGCCGCGCGGTGGCGCGTGCACAGGACGTGCCGGTGGGCATGACCGGCGCCGAGGCTGCGCACCGCATCCTCGCCCGCCACGGTGCGATGCAGGTGCGCGTGGAGACCTCGACGGACGGTCCGCTGACCGACCATTACGACCCGCGCGAGCAGGTGATCCGCCTGTCGGATCAGATCTACAACCGCTCGTCGGCCGCGGCGGTCGCCATCGCCGCCCACGAGTGCGGTCATGCGCTGCAGCACCACACCGCGCACACGATGTTCCGCGTCCGCTCGGCGCTCGCCCCGAGCGCGGCCGTCGCCAGCCAGCTGTGGGTGCTGCCGCTGATGCTCGGCGTGTTCGCCGGCTTCGCGGGGCTCATCTGGGTGGCCGTCGCGCTGTTCTCGGCCGTGCTCCTGTTCCATCTCGTGACGCTGCCGGTCGAGATCGACGCCTCGCGGCGGGCGATGCGGATCCTGCGCGAGGACGGGATGATCGACTCGCAGACGGCGCCGGCGGCGCGCGGTGTCCTGACGGCGGCGGCCAGCACCTACCTCGTGGCCGCGCTCACGTCGATCGCGATGCTCATCTTCATCCTCGGCGCGCGCCGCTGATCCCGCCGGCGGCGTCCTGCCGTCGTAGTCTTCAGCCGTGCCCGCCTCTCCCGGAGAAGCCCTCGATCTCGGCTCGCTGCATCTCCAGCTGTACGGGATCTGCGTGCTGCTCGGGTTCTTCGTCTGGGTCTTCGTCACGGCGAAGCTGTGGCAGCGCGGCGGCGGCGATGCGATCGAGGCCGCCTGGGCGTGCCTGCTGGCCGCGCCCGGCGCCTTCATCGGTGCGCGCCTGTACCACGTCGCCACGTCGTTCGGGGTCTATCAGGCCGACCCGACTGGCATCTTCGACGTCGCCCACGGCGGCCTCAGCATCTTCGGGGCGGTCGCGGGCGGGCTGCTGGCCTTGATCGTGTACGCGAACGTGCGCGGCTGGCCGATCGCGACGTTCCTCGACTGCGCCGTGGTCGGCCTGCCGCTCGCACAGGCGCTGGGGCGGTGGGGCAACTACTTCAACCAGGAGCTGTTCGGCTGGCCCACCAGCCTGCCCTGGGGGCTGCACGTCGACGAGGCGTTCCGGCCGTACGGATACGCCACGTACGAGCAGTTCCAGCCCGTGTTCCTGTACGAATCGCTGCTCGACATCGGCATCTTCCTCGCGCTGGGCTTCCTCTGGAGGCCGCTGCATGAGCGCTTCCGCGCCGGCTGCATCGTTGGCGCGTACCTCGTGCTGTACGGCCTCGTGCGGGTGCTGATGGAGGTGATGCGGATCGAGCCCGCACTCGAGATCGGCCCGTTCCGCCTGAATCTCGTCATGGCCGTGCTGATTCTGCTGACCGGCGTGCTGATCCTGCTGATGTCGGATCGTCGCCGGCCGCAGAGGCTGTGAGACC
>CAZPQP010000004.1:31049-31121 GCA_964588635.1 uncultured Bifidobacterium sp. | reverse complement strand
TTCCGTGCCCAGCGGCTCACGGTCTCCACCTGTCTGGTGGGCGGTGCCCTGCTGGCGCTGGCCTATGCGGCG
>CAZPQP010000004.1:0-31039 GCA_964588635.1 uncultured Bifidobacterium sp. | reverse complement strand
CCGATCTCGCGATCGCCACGGGCTGGCTCGACACGGTCACCCGCAAGCTCGCCCACGTGCTCGTCTTCGGGCTCCTCTGCGCGGCCTGCGTGGGCGGGTTCCGTGCCCAGCGGCTCACGGTCTCCACCTGTCTGGTGGGCGGCGCCCTGCTGGCGCTGGCCTATGCGGCGATCGACGAATACCATCAGTCGCTCGTGCCGACGCGCGTGGGAACGCCGGTTGACGTGGCCATCGACGCGCTCGGGATCGGCATCACGACTATGGTGCTGGCCATGTGGTTCAACCGCAGGGGCATGGCATGAGCAAGCTGATCATCGTCGACACCGCGCTCGCCGACGTCGATGCGCTGATCGCCGCTGCGGCCGAGTACCTCGCGCGACGGCTGGGCGGTACCCCGCCGCTGGATCCCGCCGCGCTGCCGGCGGATGCGGCTGGCGCTCTCGCCGCCATCGACACGTGGGCTGGCGAGGGTGCGGCCAACTGGCGCGTCGAGCTGACGCGCTTCTTCGAGGCCCACGCGCCGGTGCACCTCGTCCCCGATCCCGAGTTGAACGGCGTGCTGCGGCGCGCCGCGAAGGGCGATCACCACCTCGCCGTCGCCAGTGCGCTGCCGGCCACCCCCCTCGACCTCGAGCTGCAGCAGCTCGGCTGTGCCCGCGCCTTCAAGGCGGCCTGCGCGGGCGATGGCTCGCTCGACGACGCACTCACCATGGCCCAGGCGGCGCTCGGCGGGCACGACACGCCGATCGCCCGCACCCGCGCCGAGGTACTGGCTGCACTCGGCGGCTGATCAGCTGACGGACAGGCCGATGATCGCGATGACGATCACGGCGAGACCGATGTACTGGATGCCGCGCAGCCGTTCCTTGAGCACGGCAACGCCGATCAGGGCGGCGACGGTGCCGTACTGGCCCGTCAGCACCGCGGCCTGCGCGACCCCGTAGGCAGACGATTTGAGGTACAGCGTGAAGCCGGCCACCTCGCCCACGCCGGCGACGAGGGCGTACTTGATGGCCGAGCGATCCATCACGAGCCGCCGAGTGGCGAGCAGCGGGACGGAGACCACGAGCACGCCGACGAAGCGCGAGCAGCCGACCAGCCATGACGCGCCGAGATCGTCCTGGACCTGCCCGCCCGCCCAGAGCTGGATGCCCCAGACCACGGCGGCCCCGGCGCCGAGCAGCGCTGCAACGCGCTGATTGGAGTAACGCTGGCCCGGCGTCGATGCGTCCCCCATCGAGGCGAGCACGGCGCCCACGACGGCGAGCGCGAGCGAGGCAATCGCGATGACGCTGACGGGTTCGCCCGCGATGATCGAGATGAGCGCCGCGACGCCGCCGTAGGTTGCGGAGATCGGCGCGACGACGCTGATGCTCCCGTAGCGGACGCCGGCGTAGACGCACACGAGTCCGCCGAGCATGCAGGCCGCGATCAGCAGCACCCAGAGCACCGTCCGCAGATCCACGCGACCGGGCGCGCCCGTCAGCAGCGCCAGCGGCACTGCAGCGGTCATGCTCAGCAGCATCGACCACCCGATGGCGCTCGTGCCGCCGACCCGTCGCGCCGCCAGGCTGCCGGTCACACCGGCCACGCCCCAGACCAGCGCCGACAGCACGCCGAGGAGGAGGCCGATCACATCGACCCCGAGAGGGCGAGCACGACGACGCCGATGATCACCGCGGCGATTCCGGCGAGCTGCAGCCTGGACAGACGCTCGCCGAGGAGCAGCCAGGAGATCAACGTGGCCACGGTGGCGTACTGGGTGGCCACCACCGCGGCGATCCCGACGCTGGAGCCGGCTCCCCAGAGGAAGCCGAGGAAGCCGACAGACTCGAGGCCGCCGGCGGTGAGGGCGAAGAAGACGGCAGGTCGGGCGGCGCTGAACCTGCCGCGGGCGAGCTGCGGCAGGGCCATCGTGAGAATGCCGAGCCAGCGGGCGCCCATGACGACCCACGGGGGACCGACACGACTCGCGACATCGCCGGACACGAACAGCGAGGCGCCGAACACGCCAGCGGCCACCGCGGCATTGACGCCTGCCCGACGACCGTCGCGGACCATCTCGTCCGAATCGCTGGAGTGGCGGCCCAGGCCGACGGCGGCGACGCCACCGGTGGCGAGGGCGATGCCGAATGCGGCCAGCCAGCCCAGCGGCGCCCCCAGCGCGAAGGCGATCAGCGCGGCGATGGCGCCCTCGGTGCTGGTGATCGCCACCACCACGCCGACCTTGCCCTGCGAGAGGGCCTTGTACGTGAAGCGAAGCCCGACCACCGAGCCCAGCGCGCCCACCACCACGAGCACCCAGTCGATCCACTCGGTGCCCGGCTTGATGCCGTAGACGAGCGCGATCGGCGTGATCACCACGGCGCCGCCGATACCCACCCAGCCGAGCGTCGACTCCGCGCCGATCTGCCGCGACGAGCGGCTGGCGAAGATCGTCGAGCCGCCCCACGCGGCCGCCGCGATGAGGCCGCCGAGGACCGCGATCACGGGTGGTCACCCAGCACGATGCGCTCGAGCGCGTCGCGCTCCGCGGGAATCGTGATGGGCGGAGCGCTCTCGGCGATCGCGTTGTCGGGGTCCTTGAGGCCGTTGCCCGTGAGGACGCACACGACCTCCGCGCCCTCGGCGACGAGGCCGTCGCGTCGGGCGTTGGCGAGGCCTGCGAGGGACGCGGCGCTGGAGGGCTCGCAGAACACGCCCTCGTCGCGTACGACGTGGCCGAACCAGTCCAGGATCTCGCGGTCGTTTGCCGCGGCGAACCCGCCGTTCGAGTCGCGAGCGGCGGCTCCGGCCTCCTCGCGCCGCACGGGCGCGCCGATGCGGATGGCCGTGGCGATCGTCTCCGGCTGGAGCACGTCCTCGCCGCGCACCATGGCGGCCGAGCCCTCAGCCTGCGCGCCGAGCATGCGCGGCAGCGCGGTGATGTCGCCGCGCTCCAGCGACTCGTTGTACCCGCGCCAGTAGGCGGTGATGTTGCCGCCGTTGCCCACGGGCAGGCACATCCACTCCGGCTGGTGACCGAGGTCGTCGATGATCTCCCAGGCCGCGCTCTTCTGCCCCTCGAGGCGGTACGGGTTGAGGTTGTTGACGAGCGTGATCGGGTGCTCCTCGCTCATGACGCGCACCATCCGCAGGGCGTCGTCGAACGAGCCGTCGATCTGGACCACCGAGGCGCCGGCCACCTGCGCCTGGGCGAGCTTGCCGAGCGCGACCTTGCCGCCGGGGATGACGACGACGCAGCGGATCCCGGCGCGCGCGGCGTAGGCGGCCGCCGAGGCGGACGTGTTGCCGGTCGACGCGCAGATCACGGCCTGCGCCCCGTCTTGCTTCGCAGCGGAGAGCGCGGTCGTCATGCCGCGGTCCTTGAACGAGCCGGTGGGGTTGAGCCCCTCGTACTTGAGGTACAGATTCACGCCCAGGCGATCACCGAGGCGTGGCGCGTGGATCAGCGGCGTCGAGCCCTCGCCGATCGACACGATGCTGTCGTCAGCGAAGGCCGGCAGGCGGTCGCGGTAGCGCCGGATCAGGCCGAGGGTGCGGTTGCTCGCCGACATGCGCCACGAACCGTACCCGACCGCTACCCTGAGGCGTCAGATGAGCAGCACACCCATCGGCATCGGCCTCCTCGGCTACGGCACCGTCGGCTCCGCCGTCGATCGTCTCCTCACGGCGCGTGCCGCCGACGTCGAGCGCGTCGTGGGCGCCCCGGTCGAGGTGCGTCGGGCGCTCGTGCGCGATGTCGCCGCCAAGCGGGCTGCCGCGCCGCGCGAGGGACTGCTGACCGACGACTTCGCCGTGATCCGCGACGACCCGACGATCAGCGTCGTCGCCGAGGTCATGGGCGGCGTCTCACCCACGCGCGAGTGGATGCTCGAGCTCTTCGCCGCGGGCAAGTCGGTCGTCACGGCCAACAAGCAGCTGCTGGCTCGGCACGGCGCCGAGCTGTTCGCTGCGGCCGAGGCCAACGGCGTCCAGCTGCGCTTCGAGGCCAGCGTGTGCGCCGCGATCCCGGTGGTCAAGGTGCTGCGCGAGTCGATGATCGCCAGCGAGGTCAACGCGGTGCTCGGCATCGTCAACGGCACCACCAACTTCATGCTGACCAAGATGGCCGATGGCGCGGATTACGCGACGGTGCTCGCGGAGGCGCAGCGTCTCGGCTACGCGGAGGCCGATCCCACCGAGGACGTCACCGGCGGCGACGCCGCGGCCAAGGTCGCGATCCTCGCCTCGATCGCGTTCCACACGCAGGTGACCATCGATGACGTGCCGCACGAGGGCATCGACACGCTCGACTCCGTCGACGTGGCGTTCGCCGACGATCTCGGCTACAGCGTCAAGCTGATCGGCCAGGCCCGGCGCGCCGACGCCGGCGTCGTCGTCGGCGTCGCCCCCACCCTGGTCCCGCACGACCATCCGCTCAGCGGCGTCAACGGGTCGTTCAACGCCGTCATGCTCCGCGGCGACGCCATCCGCGAGGTCACGCTGGTCGGGCCGGGCGCTGGCGGCGACGAGACCGCCTCCGCGGTGATCGGCGACCTGATGGGCGTGCTCGGCACCTCCGGCACCGGGTTTCCGCGTACGGCGGGCGTGTTCCGCCAGCTGCCGCTGGTACCCGCCGACGACGTCGAATCCGCGCTGTACATCCGCCTCGACGTCAAGGACGAGCCGGGCGTGCTGGCCAAGATCGCCGCGATCCTCGCCGAGGAGTCCGTCTCGATCGACTCGGTTGTGCAGCGGGCCGCCGACGGCCGCGCCCAGCTGGTGATCGTCACCCATGCCGCGCCCGAGGGTGCCGCTCGGCGGGCGATCAGCGCGATCGAGGGCACCGGGGTCTGCGCGAGCAGCCCGGTCACGCTGCGCGTGCTCGCGGCCGCCTAGAGGCGGTAGACTCGCCCGCATGAGCGGACGACTGCAGGGCAAGCGCGCGCTGGTCACCGGAGGCTCCTCCGGCATCGGCGCGGGCATCGTGGAGCGCTTTCGCGCGCACGGTGCGGACGTGGTGAACGTGGATCTGCGGGACGGTGACGTCACCGCGGATCTGCGGGATGGCGCGGCGATCGCCGCCGCGGTCGCGGAGACCGTCGAACGGCTGGGTGGGCTCGATCTGCTCGTGCTCAACGCGGCGCGACCCGCGGTCGGCACGCTCGCCGACCTCGACGACGACGCCTGGGACGACACGGTGGCGATCAACCTGACCAGCGTGCACCGCTTCGTGCGGGCCGCGTGGCCACATCTGCAGGCCTCGCGCGGCACGATTCTCCTGACGGGCTCCGTCGTGGGGCTCGACGGCAGCGCCAATCAGGCCGCGTACTGCGCCACCAAGGCCGGCGTCGTGATGCTGACGAAGTGCCTCGCCATCGACGGAGCGCCCCACGGCATCCGCGCCAACTGCGTGTGTCCCGGCTTCACGGAGACGCCCATGCTCGAGACGTTCCTCGCGGATCAGGACGACCCCGAGGCGGTGCGGGCGTTCGCAACCGGTCTGCACCCGATCGGCCGTCTCGGGACGCCGTACGACATCGCCGAGGCCTTTGTGTACCTTGGCTCCGACGAGGCCGCCTGGGTCACGGGCGTCGCGCTGCCGGTCGACGGCGGCCTGCTCGCCGGCATCTGACGCGCCGCGCGGCCGGGCGGAGGTCGCCGCAGAACGAGCAAGGCCCCGCCGGCCGAAGCCGACGGGGCCCCCGTTCTCAGGTGCTAGCCGACGAGCGCGACCAGCGCCGGGATGATCAGGATGGCCACGATGTTGGCGATCTTGATCATGGGGTTGATGGCCGGACCGGCGGTGTCCTTGTAGGGATCGCCGACCGTGTCGCCGGTGACGGCGGCCTGATGGGCGATGGAGCCCTTGCCGCCGTGCGCGCCGTCCTCGATCAGCTTCTTGGCGTTGTCCCACGCGCCACCACCCGAGGTCATCGAGATGGCGAGGAACAGGCCGGTCACGATCGTGCCGACGAGCAGACCGCCGAGCATCTGGAGGGCGCTGTCGGTCCAGATGACCAGCAGGCCGACGAGGATCGGGATCACGATCGGGATCGCGGCGGGGACGAGCATCTCGCGCAGCGCCGTGCGCGTGACGATGTCGACGCACGTGCCGTACTCGGGGCGCTCGCTGTAGTCCATGATGCCCGGCTTCTCGCGGAACTGCCGACGCACCTCCTCGACGACGGCCTTGCCGGCCTTGCCCACCGCGCTCATGCAGAACGAGGCGAAGACGAACGGCATGGCGCCGCCGACGAGCAGGCCGACGATGACCCACGGGTCTGCGAGGTCGAAGCGAAGGGCCTCTGCGATGGCGCCCTTGCCGTCGGCGATGAGCTGAAGCTCCAGCTCATCCTTGTACGAGGCGAACAGGATCACCGCGGCGAGCGCGGCGGAGCCGATCGCGTAGCCCTTGGTGACGGCCTTGGTGGTGTTGCCGACCGCGTCGAGCGGATCGGTCACCTTGTTGCGCACGTCCTCCGGGAGGCCGGCCATCTCGGCGATGCCGCCGGCGTTGTCGGTCACGGGACCGAAGGCGTCGAGCGCGATGATCACGCCGGCCATCGAGAGCATGGCGACGACCGCGATGGCGATGCCGGCCAGACCGGCGAGCCAGTTCGCGATCAGGATGCCGCCGCCGATCACGACGACGGGCAGCGCGGTGGCCTGCATCGAGTAGCCGAGGCCCGAGATGATGTTCGTGGCGTGACCGGTGGTCGAGGCCTCGGCCACGTCCTTGACGGGCTTCCACTTGGTGCCGGTGTAGTACTCGGTGATCGCCATGAGGAGCGCGGTCACGATCAGGCCGATGATGGCGCAGGCGAAGAGCTTGCCGGTGGACGTATCGCCCAGGGCGGCGGCGTTCGCCGTGATCTCGTCGTCGAGCCCGAAGATCGCGGGAATGAACAGGATCGCCGAGATGACGGCGGAGATCAGCACGCCGCGGTAGAGCGCGCCCATGACCGAGCCGCCCTCCTTGACGCGGACGAACAGGGTGCCGACGATCGAGGCGAGACCCGAGAGGCCGCCGAGGATCAGGGGCAGGCCCACGAGGGCCTCGTTGCCGTCCGTCAGCTGGCTGAGCAGGAGCATCGCGGCGACGATCGAGACGGCGTACGTCTCGAACAGGTCGGCGGCCATGCCGGCGTCGTCACCGACGTTGTCGCCGACGTTGTCGGCGATCACGGCCGGGTTGCGCGGATCGTCCTCGGGAATACCGGCCTCGATCTTGCCGACCAGGTCGGCGCCGACGTCCGCGCCCTTCGTGAAGATGCCGCCGCCGACGCGCGCGAAGACGGAGATCAACGAGCCGCCGAAGCCGAGGCCGACGAGGCCGTAGAGCGCCTCGGACTGGTCGACGCCCGCGGCGAGCAGGATGCCGTAGTAGCCGGCCACGCCGAGCAGGCCGAGGCCGACGACGAGGATGCCGGTCACCGTACCGCCCTTGAAGGCGACGTCGAGCGCCGGCCCGAGCCCCTTCTTGGCCGCCTCGGCCGTGCGGACGTTGGCCCGCACGGCGACGTTCATGCCGATGAAGCCGGCCGCGGCCGAGAGGATGGCGCCGAGCAGGAAGCCCACGGCGACCTTCCAGCCGCCGAGGTCCGGCACGAACAGGAGGATCAGCGCGATGATCACCGCGACGATGCCGACGGTGCGGTACTGGCGGCTGAGGTATGCCGAGGCACCCTCCTGGATGGCCGATGCGATCTCGCGCATCTTGTCGTCGCCGTCGGGCTTGGAGAGCACCCAACGGGTCAGAATCAGACCGTAGATGACGGTGATCGCGCCACAGATGAGCGCGATCAGCACGGCGTGTTCGCCGAAGAACGTGGACATCGCTTCGGACCAGCTCCTTGAATCGTGTAACTGCCGCTGATGACAGCCCGCGGAGGGTATCAGCACGAGCCGTGGGTACCCGTCGGTGCGGGACGTCGGGCCGGCGGGAGCCGGACGGCAGTCGCCTGCCCTGTGACGGTGAACCTAGCTGCCGAGGGGCGCGAGGTACGCGGCAGCGCCGAACATCTCGTCCATCGACTTCGGCTCGAGCCCCTTCGCACGGAGGGCGCGGATCATCGCCGGGACCGTGGCTGCGGTGTTCGAGTTGGCATGCATGACCACGATGGACCCCCGGCGGGCGTGCTGCACGACGTGCTGCACGAGATTGGCCGGCGCCGGCATGAGGTAGTCCGAGGGATCGACGTCCCACAGGATCATCCAGGCGAACCCGGCATCGCCCGCCGCCCGCAGCGTCGTGGTGTCGTGCAGACCGTACGGCGGGCGGAAGAAGGGCGTCGGCGATGCCTTGGCGACCTTCCACCACGCCTCGCCGTCTCCGCGGATCTGACTGAGCTGCTCGTCGTAGGAGAGGGTCGGCAGCTGCGGGTGGAGCCACGTGTGCGAGCCGATCGTGTTCCCGGCGGCGACCGCAGCGCGGTCGGCGGAGACGTTGTCGCGCACGTTGACGCCGTTGCAGAAGAACGTCGTGCGGGCCTTGGCCGCGCGGAACGCGCTGACGATGCGCTGCATGTCGCGGTTGCTGCCGCAGTCATCGAAGGTCAGCCCGACCACGTTGCCCGCGTCCGGGAGCGAGTAGATGATGCGCGTCGTGACCGGCCGGTCGACGCGCAGGAGGCGCGGCGCGCTGGTGCCGATGTTGCCCGCGCCGTCGGTGATCGTGGCACGCACCTTGAAGACGCCGGGCAGCAGCAGCCGCTTGCGCAGCCGCAGGTTCCAGTCGGTCGCGCCGCTCGCGCCGTCGGCCCCGACGGGGACGTCGACGCTCCCGATCGCCACCTCCGTCTGGCTCGTGACGTCCATGCGGATCGTGGTGGCGCCGGTCGGGTCGTCGGTGGCGGCGCGCAGCGCGACGGGCCCGCGCTTCGTCAGGGCCGGCCGTAGCGGGCCGAGCGAGACCGCGGGCGCCGTCGTGTCGACGGTCACGGGCACCACGGTGTCGCTCGTCGCGCCCTGTGCGTCCGTCAGCGAGACGCGGACGCCGTAGGTGCCGTCGGCGGCCCCGGCGCCGTCCCAGGTGTACTCGAGCGGGGTGCCGGCGGTGACGGGCACGGCCGTGCCGAGCGTGGCGATGATGGTGCCCGTCGGACTCTCGATCACCGTCGTGGCCGCGCCGGGGACCGCCGGGGTGACGGTGATCGAGGTGACGTGCGCGCGGGCCGTGGCCTGCGGGTTGAAGGCGGCGGGCACGGCCGTCGCGGCGACGGACGGGCTGGCCACGGGCACGACGGCACGCGGTGCGAAGGGAGCGCCCATCAGGGCGGCGATGATCAGGGACGCGGCGATCATGGTCGTACCTTCTCAGTCTGCCCCACGGTTCCTGCCGTGGCGGTGCCTTCGCGCGTCAGACGTCGCCGCCGGGCGTCCAGATCTTCGGGCGCGGCGGGTCCTGCTTGGGCGGCGTGGCGGGTGCTGCGGTCTGCCCCGGCGCGCTGTCTCCGTCTGGCGCGCTCATCTGCACGGCATCGGCGAACGCGAGCTGCAGTTCGGCCAGCGCGCGACGCAGATCCTCCACCGGCTGCGGCACCGGTGTGCCCTCGGGGAGCACCCCGAGGAACGTGTGGATGAGCGCGTCGGCGCCGGCGATCGCGAGGCTGGCCTGGAAGGCGTCGCCGCCGTTGACCATCTCCGGGATCATGCCGAGCTGGCCTGCCCCGATCGACATCAGCTCCGAGGCGACCTGGAGCATCAGCGACTCGACGCGGATCTGGGTCAGGTCGATCTGCCCCTCACCGGCCGCCGCTGCGGCGGCCTCGGCGGCGGGGTCGGGGGCGGTGGTCTCGTCGTCAGCCATGTCAGCCGATCCTCTCCTTGAGCGCCTTGGCGCTCGTCATCGTGATCTCGACCTGGTCGGCGTGGATCGCCTCCATGTCCTCCCCCTGCTCCACGCGGGTCTTCCAGCGTGTGGCGTGGTCGCCGTGCTCGATCAGTCCCTCCAGCGGCTCGAGCCAGCGGGCGAGGCCGAGCTCGTCGATCTCCGGCTGGCACGCGTTGAGCAGGTTGCGGATGCGCTCCCCGGCGGGGATCGCCTTGCGGGTCTCAAAGTCGATCAGCGGCCGGCTCATGCCCCAGCGCAGCGCGCGCCAGAGGTTCTCCTCGATGTCGCTCGGCCGCGTGGCCGGCGGCAGCGTGCCCTCGTCGTACAGGCGGGCGGCGCGGGCCGTCAGCGCCACCTGGAAGGCCGCCAGGGCGATCGAGTCGGCGATATCGGGCAGTGCGTCGCAGGCCCGGATCTCGACGGTGCCGAAGGACTGGTGCGGGCGCACGGTCCACCAGATCTCGGTGTGCTCCCTGATCGACTCGGTCTCCAGCAGGAAGCGCACGTAGCGGTCGTAGTCGGCCCAGTCCTCGAAGATGTCGGGCACGCCGCAGCGGGGGAACATGCGCGTGAAGATCTGGGTACGTGTGGAACGGAGGTGCGTGATGCGCCCCTCGAGCCACGGCGAGGTGCACGACAGCGCGAGGAGCTCGGGGACGTAGGTGCGCATCGCGTTCGCCACGGCCATGGCGCGATCCGCGTTGCGGATGCCGACGTGGACGTGCATGCCGAAGGTGTTGTTGCGCCAGGCGATATAGCGGAGCGTGCCCTCGACGATGCGGTAGTGGGGCGTGTCGATGATGCGTTGCTCGGTCCACGGCGAGGTGGGATGCGTGCCGGTCGAGCCGACGCGCACACCGAGCCTGAGCGCCTCCTCGCAGAGGTCGATACGGCGATCGATGATCATCCGGGCGGCCTCGTCGAACGTCTCGCCCCGTCCGGTCTTGACCTCGATCTCGCTGGCGATCAGCTCGCCGGCGACGAATCCGTGCAGCGGACCGGCCTCGCACGCGTCGCGCAGCTCCTCGAAGCGGTTCGTCATGCGGAGCGTGTCCGCATCCAGCACCTGGAACTCCTCTTCGATGCCGATCGTGAAATCGGTCGCGCGCTCGAAGTGCTCGCGGGCCGCGTCGAGCGCGGCGTAGGAATCCTCGACGGAAGCGCCCATCAGCCGGCGTACGGTAGCAGCCGCGACCGTGCGTCCGGCTCCGCAACAGCGCTATCCTGCGCGTCCCATGACGGACGACCAGCCACACGACGGCCACCCCGAGGAGCTCACGCTGCTCGATTACGTCGTGGGCGACCTCGGGCCCGACACCTCGGATGCGATTCGGCGTCACGTCGAGACGTGCCCTTCGTGTCGTGAGCGGATCGTCGACCTGGCGACCGATCTCGACGAGCTCGACCGGCTGCCGATCGTCGCCATTCCCCACGATCTGCTGCGCGGGGCCCTCACCCGCTCCCCTGCCGGCCTCCGCCGCCGCGGGATCGCCCGTCGCACCGCGCCGTTCCTGCTCCTCGCCGCCGTGGGGATCGCGGTCGTCGCCCTGTTCCAGCTCGGTGGCGTTCGAGCGTCCGACAGCGTTGGTGCGCAGCGCCAGGTGGTCCTCCAGACCACGAGCGCGGATCCCGTGCGCGTCGTCGAGGATCTGCTCGGCACGCTGCCGCACTCGGTCGTCGTGGATCGTGCGGACTCGCGTCACCTCGTCGTCCTCGTCGGCGATGCGGACGTCGGCGTCGCCTACTCCCGTCTCACCGGCACGTCGGCCACCGGCGGGCAGAGCTACGTCATCGACGTGGCCGCAACCGGCTCCCAGCCGGCACCCGCGAACTGAGCGCCCGATTCGCGCGTCAGGCGAGATGGAAGTAGAGCGCGTACAGCAGCTCCACGGCCGGGCTGGTGGTGTGCGCCGTCACGTGCGGCGGCACGTCGATCAGCGCACCGGAGTAGTTGAACACGATGCGGATCCCGGCGCGAACGAGCTCGTCGGCGACCTCCTGGGCGGCCTCGGCCGGCACGGCGACCACACCGACGATCACCTGGTTCTCCTCGATCAGCGTCGGCAGCTCGCGGGAGTCGAGGATGGTCAAGTGGCCACAGGGCTGTCCCACCTTCGCGGGGTCGGCATCGACGACGCCGACGATCGAGAAGCCGTGATCGGCGAACACGTCGGCTTCGGCGATCGCCTGGCCCAGGCGGCCGCCGCCCACCAGCACGATGTTGTGCTGCCCGGCGGTGCGGAGGATGCCGCTGATCTCGCCGATCAGCGCGTCGACGCTGTAGCCGACGCCGCGCTTGCCGAACGTGCCGAAGCCCGAGAGGTCGCGGCGGATCTGCGTGGCGTTCACGTGCGTGTACTCGCTGATCTCGTGTGAGGTGATGGCGCTGCGTCCGGCCTTCTTGGCCTGAGTCAGCACCTGCAGGTAGTGCGCCATGCGTGCGGCGACGCCGCCACCGAGCCGATCCGCCATTCCGGTGCTCACCTGTTCTCCCTCATGTCACAAGGGATCGTACAAACCCTCGTCTGCAGGGGCTTCAGACTGTCACGAATGCGTCATATCGAGGACGGACCGCAGGTCTGCCTCGGTGACGAGGAAGTGCCCCGCCTCGACGTCGTCCACCGTCACGACCGGTATCCGCTCGCGGTACCGGCGTTCGAGCTCGACCACGCCGTCGATGTCCACCACCTCGAGCTCGAGCTCGCGCTCGCGGCAGACGGTCCGGACCGCCTCGACCGTGGGCGGGCAGAGATGGCATCCGGTGGCCATGTACACCACGACGCGCGTCATCCGAGCGGGCTCCGGGCGTGGGCGTCCAGCGCGAGCAGTTCGGCAGGTGACAGCGGCGCTGCCCCGACCGCCGCGGCCGCGATCATCGCGGCGTTGTCGCCGCACCACGCGAGCGGTGCGGCCACGACGGTGGCCGGCAGTTCCGCGAGGCGCTCCCGCAGCCGCGCGTTGGCGGCGACCCCGCCGACGAGGCCGAGCGTTGAGCGACCCGTCGCGTGCAGGCCGAGCCGCGCCCGTTCGAGCAGATGCTCGACGATCGCCTCCTGATAGGCCGCAGCCAGGTCCGGCGCCGGGGCGGCGTCGGCGGCGACGGCCATCGCCAGCGCGGTCTTGAGTCCCGAGAACGAGAAGGCCAGGTCGTCCCGACCGGCCAGCGGCGTGGTGAACGCGTACCGGGAGGCTGAGCCGCTTACGGCAAGTGCGGCCAGCTCGGGACCACCCGGGTAGCCGAGACCGAGCAGGCGCGCGCCCTTGTCGAAGGCCTCGCCGGCCGCGTCGTCCATGCTGCGCGCGATCGTGGTGAGCGTGCCGTCGTCGGCGACGTCGATCAGCAGCGTGTGGCCACCGGACGCGAGCAGCACCAGATGGGCGCCGACGGGTGGCTGCTCGGCGAGGCGAAGCGAGGCGACGTGCCCGTGCAGGTGGTCGACCGCCACCAACGGGAGGCCATTCCGAAAGGCGAAGCCCTTGGCGTAGCTGACGCCGACGAGCAGCGCCCCGATCAGGCCCGGACCGGCACTGACCGCCACGCGGGTGATGTCGCCGCTCGTGCACTCCGCCTCCAGCAGCGCCGCCTGCACCGTGGGGTCGATCAGCTCGAGGTGACGACGCGACGCGATCTCCGGCACGACGCCGCCGAACGCCACATGCTCTGCGGCCTGACTCGCGACGATCGAGGAATGCAGCGTGCCGTCGGGCGCGGCGACGGCGGCGCACGTCTCGTCGCAGGAGGTCTCGATGGCGAGGATCAACGTGCCAGCGGAAGGTCGTCGGGACCGTCCCCCCGCCACATGATCAGTGCGTCCTCGCGGTTGTCCGTGTAGTACCCGCGGCGCATGCCGGCGGGACGGAAGCCGAGGCTCTCATAGAGGCGGATCGCGCCGGCGTTGGAGACGCGCACCTCGAGCGTGTGACCACGCGTGCCGTCGACGTCGGTCTCGCGCAGCATCGTCTCGAGCATCAGGCGCGCGACGCCACGACGCCGGAACGGCTCGTCCACCGCGACGTTCATGACGTGCCACGCGTCGGTGTAGCGGGCGACGATCAGGTACCCGGCCAGGGCCTTGCGTGCGAACGCCCCGTAGCAGCGCGACCCGGGGCGTGAGATCTCACCGGAGAACATCGTGCGTGACCACGGTGTCGGGTACGAGCGCTGCTCGACGCCCTCGATCAGCGGCAGATCCCCGAGACCGAGCCGCCGGAGCGTGATCGGCGCCTCGTCCTCGCGCGTGATCTCCTCGGCCTCGATCGCCATCAGCGATCCACCGTCCGTACGGCGTCGGGCTCCCGCACGTAGACGGGCGTGGCCGGCTCCCCCGCCTCGCCCAACGCGGCCGCGGCTGCGGCGGAGGGCACGTGCAGTGCGCTGTCGTCCGGGGGGACGTCACACGCGGCGAACGTCTCGCGGTAGCGCGTCGCGCCATCTCCCACGAGGAGCGTGCCCGGGGCCAGCTGCGTGGCCAGCTGCTCCGCGGTGCGGGCCGCCAGCTCGAGCCCCGGTCCCTCGGCGAAGACCTCGCCGCGGCGGGCGTCGATCACGGCCACGGCCTGCGGCCCGGCCGCCTCGCGCAGCACGGCCGTGGTCGTGACGCCGACCAGGTCGGTCGCGTGCGGCGCGGCCAGCCCGGCCGCGGTGGCGAGTCCGATGCGCTGCCCGGTGAACGAGCCTGGTCCGCGACCCACGACGATGCGGTCGATCTGCTCGATCGCGAGGCCGGCGTCGGCCAACGTCCCGGCGACCGCCATCAGGACATGCTGGGCCGCCGCGGCCTCGCGGATCGGCGCTGCGTCGATCGCGACGCCGTCGATGACGACGCCGATGGCGGCTGCGCTGGTCGCGGTATCGATGGTGAGCACGCGCACGGCCTGATGGTAGAGGCGGCGGCCCGCTCAGGGGCGCGGACGCTCGATGGTGAAGGTCCGTCGCGCGGCGGCATCCACGCGGACCGAGACCACGTGCGTCGGCGGGGGGAGCCAGTCAGCGCCAAGACCCGGCCACTCGATGAAGGTGATCGCGCCTTCAGCCACGTACTCAAGGAGGACGTCGGTGTCGCGCACCGGCTGCCCTTCCAGGCGGTAGAGGTCGAGGTGCGCGATGGGGCACCGTCCTGCGTAGCGATGCGCCAGGGCGAAGGTCGGGCTCGTCACGGGCTCCGTCACGCCGAGCTCCCGGGCGCAGGCCTGCACGAGCGTGGTCTTCCCCGCCCCGATCGGGCCCTCCAGGAACACGACGTCGCCGGGTGCCAGGTCGGCGCAGAGTGCAGCGGCGATGGGCGCCAGCTCGCCGTCCGCAGCGACCTCGAAGGAGGTCACGCCGGACTCAGCCGCAGCCGCAGCCGCCGCCGCAGCACCCGCCACCACCGGCACCGGCCGCGGCGGTCACGGCCGCCGGGAGGTCGCCCCGCCCGACGCGCACGCGCTGGAAGGACGAGAGCAGCTTTTCCGTGCGCTTCGACCCGCAGGACGGGCACTTGACGGCGGTCGAGCCCGACATGGAGACCAGCTCCTCGAAGTCGTTGTTGCAGGCGGTGCAGGCGAACTCGTAGATCGGCATACCGGCAGCGTAGCGCTCTGCGCGTCCGGACGTCCGGTACGCTTCCCCGTGAGGACTCCATCCACTGCGAGGGGTACCGATATGCAGCGCGCGACACCACGTCACCTTCACCTGTGTGCCCGCACCCACGAGGTGCGGCGATGATCGTCGCCCGCTCCGCCGCCGAGCTGCATGCCGCGGTCTCCGGTCCGATCACCTTCGTGCCGACGATGGGCGCCCTGCACGACGGACACGCCTCGCTGGTGCGCCTCGCGGCGGCGGGGCAGGGAGCCGTTGTGGTGTCCGACTTCGTCAATCCGAACCAGTTCGGACCCGGCGAGGACTTCGAGGCGTACCCGCGGGATCTGGCAGGTGACGCCGAGATCGCCGCGGCAGCGGGCGCGGACGTCCTCTGGGCGCCGGCCGTCGAGGAGATCTACCCCGTCGGCTTCGCCACCACGGTCGATCCGGGACCGCTCGCGCTGGAACTGTGCGGCGCGTCGCGCCCTGGGCACTTCGCCGGCGTCGCCACCGTGGTGACGCGCCTGCTCGGACTGGTGCGCCCGGCGCGCGCGATCTTCGGGCGCAAGGACTACCAGCAGCTGATTCTGATGCAGCAGGTGGTGCGCGATCTGGCACTCGGCATCGATGTCGTGGGTGCGCCGACGGTCCGTGAGGACGACGGACTCGCGATGAGTTCGCGCAACCGCTATCTGTCCGCCTCAGAGCGTCAGCGGGCCGCCGCGGTGCCCGAGGCCCTCCGCGCGGTGGCGCGCGCCTACGCCGCGGGCGAACGCGATGCCGCCCGCCTGCTTGACGTCCCGCTCGGCGACCTCGAGCTCGAGTACCTGGAGCTGCGCGCCGACGACCTCAGTCCCTACGACCCCGCCCGGCCCGCGGTGGCCCTGATCGCCTGCCGCGTCGGCACCACGCGCCTGATCGACAACCTCGAGCTCGACCCCGTCGCCCCCGCTTCGGCTGGCGACTCCCTCCACGCGAAGGAACCCGCATGAGCACCCGCCCGCGCCGTCCCGCCCCCGCGACCCCCGCCCCCGGCAAGGTCGCGCTGCCCGATCTCGTCGCCCAGAAGTCGACCGGCGTCCCGATCGTCATGATCACGGCCTACGACGCCCCCAGCGGACAGGCAGCGGCCGACGCCGGCGTCGACGTGATCCTCGTCGGCGACTCCGCGGCGATGACCGTGCTCGGACACGACTCCACCATGCCGATCACCATCGACGAGATGATCGTGCTGACGGCCGCCGCCACCCGTGGCGCGAGCAGGGCCGAGCGAGCCCCGCTCGTGGTCGCCGACATGCCGTTCATGAGCTTCCAGCCGTCCGACCGCGACGCGATCCTCGCCGCCGGCCGCTTCGTCAAGGAGGCGGGTGCCGATGCGGTCAAGGTCGAGGGAGCGGGTCCCACTCTCGAGCGCATCCGCGCCATCGTCGGTGCCGGCATTCCCGTGATGGGCCACCTCGGCCTGACGCCGCAGAGCGCGACCGCGCTGGGCGGGTTCCGAGCACAGGGGCGCACCGCCGATGCCGCGCTGCGGCTGGTCGATGACGCCGTCGCCGTGCAGGCGGCGGGCGCCTTCGCATTGGTGCTCGAGTGCGTGCCCGCCGAGATCGCGGCCGCGGTCACCGAGCGTGTCTCGATCCCCACGATCGGCATCGGCGCGGGCAATCAGACGGACGGTCAGGTCCTGGTGTGGCACGACCTCCTCGGCATCGGCGCCGGCTCCAGCCCGCGGTTCGTGGAGCGCTACGCCGACCTCCACCAGGCCTCGCTGGACGCCGTGAGCCGGTACGTCAAGGACGTGCGCACGCGGACCTTCCCGAGCGAGCGGCACACGTATGCGATCAGCGAGGACGAGCTCGCGGCGTTCCAGGCCGGTCTGGGCGTCGCCGCCCTCTGAGTCGCTACGCTGGGCGCATGAAATACGCCCACGTCTGCTACCGCATCAACGAGATCGACCGCTCGATCGCGTTCTACTGCGGCGCCCTCGGCTTCAAGGAGCTCAAGCGCTATCCGATCCGCGACGAGGCGATCAACATCTACGTCGCCCCCGAGGGGTCGGAGAACACGCCCCTCGAGTTGACGTTCAACTTCGGCCGGACGGAGGCGTACGACATCGGCACCGGCTACGGGCACATCGCGTACCACGTCGAGGATCTCGACGGCACGCTGGCCCGTCTCGCCGAGATCGGCGTGCAGCCGGAGAGGCCGCCGTACTCCGTGCGCGAGGGCGGCTCGCGCCTCTGCTTCGTGCGCGATCCCGATGGCTACCGCATCGAGCTGATCGAGAAGGCCGCAGGCGACTGACGTGGCCGTGAAGCCCGGCGTCGTGCTGGTGCTGCTCGAGCAGTGGACGCTCACCCCGGAGCGCGACATGCGCGCCCTGGTGCAGATGGCCGTGGACGCCGAGGAGGCCGGCGTCGAGACGGTGATGCTCAGCGATCACGTGCTGCTCACCCCGAAGGCGGGCGCCGAGGGGCGCATGGCCAATCCCCGCGACTACGCTGCGCCCGGCAATCAGGATCCGTTCACGCCGTGGCCCGACTCGATCGCGCTCGCCAGCGCCATCGCGGCGCGCACGTCGCGCATCCGAATCGCCCTGTCGGCGCTGATCTACCCGCTGCGCCACCCGCTGCACACCGCCACGCAGCTGGCCACGCTGGATCTCCTCAGCGAGGGTCGACTCGTCGTGCAGCCCACCGTGTCGTGGCTCGACGAGGAGTACGCCGCGCTGGGCGTGCCGTTCACGAAGCGCGGCCGCATCCTCGACGAGCAGCTCGCGATCATGCGCCTCGTGTGGGGGCAGTCGCCCGCCTCGTTCCGTGGCGACTTCTACTCGTTCGACGATGTCTACGTCGAGCCGAAGTGCTGGCGTCCCGACGGGCCGCGGCTGTGGTTCGGCGGGCAGCACGTCCACGGGCCCATCCTGCGGCGCCTGGTGGAGTACGGGCACGGCTTCCACCCCTTCGGCACCCCCACCCCCCAGGACCTCGACGACATCCGTGCGGCGATGACTGCCGCGGGCCGTGATCCGTCGTCGATCGAGATGATCGGCGGCATCCGCCCGCGGTTCCCCGCCGACGACCGTCCCGGCGACCTCGACGAGGCAATGCAGGCGATCCCCGACAAGCTCGCGGAGGGGTACACGTCGATCTGCTTCAAGCCGTCGCAGTACACCGACGATCCGACCGAGGTGCAGGACCTCTGCCGCCGGATGGTCGCAGCCGTCGAGGCTGCCGCCTAGGCCGAGGGCTTCCCGCCGCGCAGATCCTCGCGGAAGCCGTGGACCGGACGCCCGAGGGCGCGCCACTGGAAGATCGAGATCGCCGGGAGCTTGTCGTCGTACTCCACGATGCGCGCGTTGCGGCCGATCTTCTGGCACTGGGCGGCGATCTCGATCAGGTCGTCCTTGCTCGGTGCCACCAGGACGAGATGCGCGCCCGTCACGTACTCGAAGACGGCGCCGCAGGCCGGGCACGGCCACGGGTCGGTGCGGATCGCGTACCACTCGCCGTCGGAGGTGTCGATGCCCTCGAAGGACTCGATCTCCTCCTCGGTCCAGATCGCCCGATCGGTATCGACGTCGGACGGGGTGATGGTCTCGAGACGCGGCTCCATGGGCAGGAGCCTACCGGCTACGCCGGTGCCTTGACGGGCTTGGCCGGCGTGAGCAGCGGGATCAGGAAGCGCCCGGTGTGGGAGGCCTTCACCTTGGACACCTGTTCAGGCGTGCCAACCGCCAGCACCTCGCCACCCGCGTCGCCGCCCTCGGGACCGAGGTCGATCAGCCAGTCGGACTGCTTGATGACGTCGAGGTTGTGCTCGATCACCAGCACGGTGTTGCCGGTGTCGACCAGGCGCTGCAGCACGTGGAGCAGCTTCTCCACGTCGGCCATGTGGAGACCGGTGGTCGGCTCATCGAGCACGTACAACGTGCGACCGGTGGCGACCTTGGCCAGCTCGGTGGCGAGCTTGACGCGCTGGGCCTCACCGCCCGAGAGCGTGGTTGCGGGCTGGCCGAGGCGCACGTAGTCGAGGCCCACGTCGTGCAGGGTCTGCAGACGACGCCGGAGCTTGGGGATCTTGGAGAAGAAGGTGAGCGCCTCCTCGATCGGCATGTCGAGGACATCGGCGATCGACTTGCCCTTGAAGCGCACCTCGAGCGTCTCCTTGTTGTACCGCCGACCGCCGCAGACCTCGCAGGGCACGTAGATGTCCGGCAGGAAGTGCATCTCGATCTTGAGCGTGCCGTCGCCGCGGCACGCCTCGCACCGGCCGCCCTTGACGTTGAAGGAGAACCGCCCCTGCTTGTAGCCGCGGGTCTTCGCATCGGGGGTGTCCGCGTAGAGCTGCCGGATGTGGTCGAAGACGCCCGTGTACGTGGCGGGATTGGAGCGCGGGGTGCGGCCGATCGGCGACTGATCGATGGCGATCACCTTGTCGAAGTGCTCGATGCCCTCGACGGCGGTGTGGGCGCCGGCGCGCACGCGCGACTTGAGCAGCGCGCCCTGCATGGAGCGCAGCACGACGTCGTTGACGAGCGTCGACTTGCCGGAGCCGCTGACGCCGGTGACGGTGACGAAGCGCCCGACGGGGATCTCGACGTCGATGTCCTTGAGGTTGTGCTCGCGGGCGCCGCGCACGATCAGGAACTCGTCGGCCGGCGGCCGGCGCTCGGGCACGGCGATCGCCCGGCGGCCGCTCAGGAACTGCCCGGTCACGGAGTCCTTCGACTTCATCACGTGCTTCGGTGCGCCGGCGGCCACGACGCGCCCGCCGTGCTCGCCCGCCCCCGGGCCCATGTCCACCAGCCAATCGGATTCGCGCATCGTGTCCTCGTCGTGCTCGACGACGATCACGGTGTTGCCGATGTCGCGCAGACGGGTGAGCGTGTCCAGCAGGCGATGGTTGTCGCGCTGGTGCAGGCCGATCGAGGGCTCGTCGAGGATGTAGAGCACGCCGACGAGGCTGGAGCCGATCTGCGTGGCCAGACGGATGCGCTGGGCCTCGCCACCCGACAGCGTCGACGCCCCGCGATTGAGCGACAGGTAGCCGACGCCGACGTCGTTGAGGAACGAGAGGCGCTCGATGATCTCGCGCAGGATGCGCTCGGCGATCAGGCCCTCGGTCTCCGACAGCTCCAGCGTCTGGGACCACGCGATCGCCTTCTCGACGGACTGGTTGGTGGCCTCGTGGATGGAGAGGCCGCCGACCGTCACCGCCAGGCTCGAGGGCTTGAGGCGCGCGCCATGGCAGTCAGGACACGGGCGCAGCGTCATCCATTCCTCGATGCGCTCCTTCTGCGGCTCCGACTCGGTCTCGTCGTAGCGGCGCTTGAGGCTGGCGAGCAGGCCCTCCCAGGCCACGCTGTAGGCGCGCTTGCGCCCGAAGCGGTTCTTGTAGGTGACCATGATCCGCTCGCCGTCCGTGCCGCGCAGGAACCAGCCCTGCTGCTCGTCGGTCAACTCGCCCCACGGCACGTCGAGCGGCACGTCGAAGCGCTCGGCGACGCTCAGCACCAGCTGCTCGAAGAAGTTGGTGCCGGCGACGTTCCAGGGCTGCAGCGCACCGCCCTCGAGGGTCACGGCCGGATCCGGCTGCACGAGGTCGGGGTCCAGCTCCGGCAGCGAGCCGAGGCCGTGGCAGTTGGCGCACGCGCCGTGCGGGCTGTTGAACGAGAACACCCGCGGTGCGAGCTCGGGCAGCGACACGCCGTGGTCGGGACACGCGAAGCGCTCGGAGAACGTCATCGTCTCGCCGTCGACGATGGCGACGTCGATCAGGCCGTCGGCCAGCTGCAACGCGGTCTCGACCGAGTCGGTCAGGCGTCGCCGCAGATCGTCCTTCAGCACCAGGCGGTCGACGACGACGGCGACGTCGTGCTTGAACTTCTTGTCGAGGGTGATCTCGTCCTCGAGCAGCAGCGTCTCACCGTCCACCTTGACGCGCGTGAAGCCCTCGCCGCGCAGCCGCTCGAAGATGTCCTTGAATTCGCCCTTGCGCCCGCGCACGATCGGCGCGTCGACCGTGAACTTCGTGCCCTCCGGCAGGCGCAGCACCTGATCGACGATCTGCTCGGCGCTCTGCCCGGTGATCGCGCGCCCGCACTCCGGGCAGTGCGGATGGCCGATGCGGGCGTACAGGAGACGCAGGTAGTCGTAGATCTCGGTGACCGTCCCGACGGTGGAGCGTGGATTGCGCGACGTCGTCTTCTGATCGATGGAGATCGCCGGCGACAGCCCGTCGATCCCGTCCACGTCCGGCTTCTCCATCTGCCCGAGGAACTGGCGCGCGTAGGCGCTGAGCGACTCGACGTAGCGACGCTGGCCCTCGGCGTAGAGCGTGTCGAAGGCGAGGCTGGACTTGCCGGACCCCGACAGCCCCGTGATGCAGACGAGCTTGTTGCGCGGCAGCTCGACCGTGATGTCCTTGAGATTGTGCTCGCGGGCGCCGCGGATCGTGATCGACTGCTCAATGGCCATCCGACCAGCCTAATCGCACGTCCGGCACCTGCCAGCCGGGTCCCCCTACTCGCCGAGGCGGAACGGCGGATAGCGATCCGTGGTCAGGAGGATCGCGTAGCAGCTGACGCGCGTGGACCAGCGCAGCACACCGACCGTGAAGTCGAAGAGCCCGCGCGGATAGCGCCCGGTGAAGAGGATCGCGAACCAGGCGATCACCGTGACGACGATCAGCCCGATGCCGAGGAAGAACAGCACGACGTAGTGCGGGAAGGCCAGCAGCCACTTCACGAGCGGCAGGCCGCGCGACAGCTCCTGCTTGGCGTCGGGGTAGACCACGCGCAGGTTGAGCGCCTGGCGATCCTCGGTCGAGGGGTACTCGTCGCGCAGCAGGTACACATAGAGCAGCACCCGATTGAGGAAGGCGAGCAGCTGGACGTTGAAGTCGAACCACCAGCGCGGGTACCGATGGCGGAACAGGAGCAGCAGCAGGGTCGGAAGGAAGAGGAAACCGCCGAGTGCCGTGGCGGTCTGCACACCGCTGCTGTCCGCGGTGGTGGACGAGGCGTAGCCGATGAACAGGTCGAGCAGCAGGATGACGGGGATCGCCAGGATCAGGCGGAAGAACACGGTCGCTCGATTGCGGGGACCCTCGGGATAGTCCACGGTGAGGTTGACCGGATACGGCGCGCCGGTGGGAGCACCCGGCGCAGGTGGGACAGCGGGCGGCTCGATCGTGCTCATGTCAGCAGCGTATGCCCCTCTGCGGACGGTACGCTGCGGGTGTTCCACCGAGGAGGATTCCATGCCGCAGGAGAAGCTGCACCCGGAGGGCGCACCGCCGCCGTCCGCCCCGTACACGCCGGCCATCAAGGTCGGCGACACGCTCTGGACGTCGGGTCAGGCCCCGTTCAACGCGAACAACGAGGTCGAGGGCGATGATGTCGCCGCGCAGACCGAGCTCGTCTTCGACAACCTCGAGCGGGTGCTCGCCGCTGGCGGCGCCACGCTCGCCGACGTCGTCAAGATCACCGCGCACCTGCAGGACCTGGCCGGCGACTTCGCCGCCTACAACGAGGTGTACGCCCGTCGCTTCGGCGCACACCGCCCCTGCCGCACCACGGTCGGCAGCACGCTCGGCGGGTTCCTCGTCGAGATCGACGCCGTTGCGGTCGTCGGCTCCGGCTCGTAGCGGGGACTGCGAAGGTGGCGATGCGGTGATGGCGCGGGTATCCGGGCCATCACCGCGTACGCTGCCCGCATGAAGAACTCCACACTCCCCCTCCTGCTCCTCCTCGCCGTCGGAGCGCTCGCGCTCGTCGGCTGTGGCGGGGGCGATACGGCCTCCAGCGCCGCCTCGTCTGCGGCGGAGAGCGTGATCGGCGGTGGCAGCGCGGTCTGCGACCAGGCCACCTTCGACGCCTGGGTCAAGGCCTATGGCGACCAGGCCGAGGTCGATGGCGCCACGTTGCCGGCGGGCGAGTTCAAGTGCGCCGACGGCTGGGCCGTGCTGATGCCGACGGTCGGCACCAACGACGCCAACACGTCGTTCACCGAGAACGTGATCGTGCAGGCCGAGGGCCCGAACTGGGCGCTGATGGATCGCGCGAAGGTCTGCGGCGACTCGCAGGAGAGCTCCGAGGTCCCCGCCGCCATCTACCAGCTGGCCTGCGAGACTGACTGATCGACCTGGCACGCCGGTCCCGTCGGTCGCCGACGGGACCGGCCGTCAGAGTGCCTGCAACTCGCGCTGGATGGCCTTGATCTCGTCGCGCAGACGGGCGGCCTCCTCGAAGCGCAGCTCCTCGGCGGCGAGGAACATCGCCTCCTCGAGCTCCACGGACAGCTTCTGCAGCTCCTTGCGGTCGAGCCCCTCCGCCACCTGCCTGCGGCCGCGCCGCGACGAGGGCACGTTCGGGCTCTCCATGGCCAGGAACTCGGCGATGTCGGAGACGCCCTTGATGATCGTCTCCGGCGTGATGCCGTGCTCCTCGTTGTACTTGAGCTGGATGTCGCGCCGGCGCTGGGTCTCGCGGACCGCGCCCTTGATCGACTCGGTCTCCTTGTCGCCGTACATGATCACGCGGCCGTTGACGTTGCGAGCGGCGCGGCCGATCGTCTGGATCAGCGCGGTCTGCCCGCGCAGGAATCCCTCCTTGTCCGCGTCGAGGATCGCCACCAGCGAGACCTCGGGCAGGTCGAGCCCCTCGCGCAGCAGGTTCACACCGACGAGGACGTCGTACTCGCCGAGCCGAAGATCGCGGATGATCTGGATGCGCTCCAGGGTGTCGATCTCGGAGTGCAGGTACCGCGTGCGCACGCCGTTCTCGATCAGGTAGTTCGAGAGATCCTCGGCCATCTTCTTCGTCAGCGTCGTGACGAGTACGCGCTCGCCGGCCTGCTCGCGCAGACGGATCTCGCCCAGCAGGTTGTCGATCTGGCCTTCGGTCGGCCGCAGCTCGACGATCGGGTCGATCAGACCGGTCGGGCGGATGATCTGCTCGACGACGCGGCCGCCCTCGCGCAGCTCGAACGCTCCGGGCGTGGCCGAGACGAGAATGCCCTGCCCGATCTTCTCGAGGAACTCATGGAACTGCAGCGGACGGTTGTCGAGCGCCGAGGGCAGGCGGAAGCCGTGGTCGATCAGCTGGTTCTTGCGCGAGCGATCCCCTTCGTACATGCCCCCGATCTGGGGGATCGTCTGGTGCGACTCGTCGATGAACAGCAGGAAGTCGCCGGGGAAGTAGTCCATCAGCGTGAACGGCGCCGAGCCGGGCGGGCGTCCCTCGAAGATGCGCGAGTAGTTCTCGACGCCGTTGCAGTAGCCGAGCTCGCGCAGCATCTCGAGGTCGTACTCCGTGCGCTGGCGGATACGGTGCGCCTCCAGGAGCTTGCCGTCCTGCTCGAAGCGATGGGCGCACTCCTCCATCTCGCGCATGATCTCCTGGGTGGCACGCTCGATGGTGACCGGGTCGGTCACGTAGTGCGTGGCCGGGTAGACGACCAGCTCCTCGAGCTTGCCCAGGACCTCGCCCGTGAGCGGGTCGTAGTGGGTGATCGACTCGACCTCGTCGCCGAACAGCGACACGCGGTACGCGGTCTCCATATAGGCAGGCTGCAGCTCGATCACGTCGCCACGCGCGCGGAAGCGGCCGCGGCCGAGCGCCGTGTCGTTGCGCCGGTACTGGATGTCCACGAGCTGGCGGAGCAGCCCATCGCGCCCACCCTCGGTGTCGCCGCCGACCTTGAGGACCACGAGGCGCTCCTGGTACTCGTCGGGCGAGCCGAGGCCGTAGATGCAGGACACCGAGGCCACGATGATCACGTCGCGTCGTCCCAGCAGCGAGGCCGTGGCCGCGTGCCGCAGGCGGTCGATGTCGTCGTTGACGACGGCGTCCTTCTCGATGTACGTATCGGTGGTCGAGATGTACGCCTCGGGCTGGTAGTAGTCGTAGTACGAGACGAAGTACTCGACCGCGTTGTCGGGGAAGAACTCGCGGAACTCGTTGCAGAGCTGGGCCGCCAGCGTCTTGTTGTGGGCCATCACCAGCGCCGGGCGCTGCAGACGCTCGATGGTGAAGGCCATCGTCGCGGTCTTGCCGGTCCCGGTGGCGCCGAGCAGGGTCACGAACCGCTCGCCCGCCTCGATGCCCTCGCAGATGCCGTCGATCGCCGCGGGCTGATCCCCCATCGGTTCGAACGATCCTGCGAAGCGGAACGGCGGCATGGCCGTAAGCCTACGCGTCAGACGTCGCGGCTGAAGAGATCCGCCACGCTCTCGCGTCGCGTGATCAGGCGCGCCGAGCCGCCCTCGACGAGCACCGCGGCAGGACGGCCGAACAGGTTGTAGCTATGCGCCATGGTCTGGTGGTAGGCGCCGGTGGCGGGGAAGGCGACGATGTCGCCGACGGCCGGGTTGGGCAGGGCGATCCCCTCCGCCAGGACATCGGTCGACTCGCAGTGCCGCCCGGCGATGCGGTACGTCCCGGACGACGCGTCCGCCGGGCGCGCCGCGAGGACCGGTGCGTAGGTGGCGCCGTAGAGGCCGACCCGCATGTTGTCGCCCATGCCGCCATCCACGGCGACCCACGTGCTGCCGTCGCCGACGGTCTTCGTGCCGATCACGGTGTAGAGGGTCACGCCGGCCTGGCCCACGATCGAGCGGCCCGGCTCGACGATGATCTCGGGGACGGCGATGCCCTCGTCGCCGCACACGATGGCGATCGCCTCGATCAGACTGCTCGTGTGGACACCCGGATCGGGCATGTCCTGATCGGGCGTGTAGCGGATGCCGAGACCGCCCCCCACATCGAGGATCTCGAGGTCGATTCCCTCGGCCTTGGCGAACGCGGGGAGCCAGCGCGCGGCGCTGATCAGCGGCGCCGTGTCGAGGATCTGCGAGCCGAGGTGCACGTGGAGTCCACGTCCGCGCAGTCCCTCGGGCAGGGCCTTCAGCAGTGCGGCGCCCTCGGCAGGTGTGACGCCGAACTTGGAGCCGTGGTGCCCCGTCGCGATGTGGCGGTGGGTATCGACGTCGATGCCCGGTGCAATCCGCACCAGCACATCCTGCGTGCGGTCGTGCTCGCGGCAGATCGCCGCGAGACGCTCCGCGTCATCCCGTCCGTCCAGCACCACCAGCCGGGCGTCGGCCTCGACCGCGGCCCGCAGATCCTCCTCGGACTTGGCGTTGCCGTGGATCACCAGGCCGCTGCCGGGAAAGCCTGCACGCTGCGCGGCGGCGATCTCCCCGGCGGAGGCGCAGTCGGCGCCCAGCCCCGACTCGCGGATCAGCGCGAGCACTCCGAGCGCGGACTGCGACTTGAGCGCGAAGGACGCGTGGCCGCCGTTCGGCGCCTTCGCGAGCGCAGCCACGACGGCCCTGGCGCGGGTGCGGATCGACGCGGCGTCGTAGACGTACAGCGGCGTCCCGTGCTCCGCCGCGAGCGCCGTCAGCGGCACCCCATCGAGTTCGATGCCGCGCTCGCCGAGCGCGGCGGTGTCGGGGAACGGCAGCAGCGCCGTTGGCCGCTCGCTCACGGCAGCGGCGCCGCGGTGGCGCGCGTCGTGGCGATCAGGCTGCGCAGCTCGGACAGCTGCTCGTCGACGCGTCCGGGCATGCCCGGACCCTGACGGGCGGCGATCGCCTCCTCCGGCGTGGGCGACGCGAACCGCTCGCCCGCGGCGATGCGCCCGGCCACCTCGGTGTGCGCGTCGCGGAACGGCATCCCGCCGCGCACCAGGCTCTCCGCCACGTCGGTCGCGACGGTCGTGCCGTCGGCCGCGGCGGCGCGCATCCTGGCGGCGTCGATCGTGAGGCCCTCGTAGGCGAGCTGGAGCAGCCGGAGCACGCCGAGCGTGGCATCGACCTGCGCGAAGACGCCCTCCTTGTCCTCCTGGAGGTCGCGGTTGTAGGTCAGCGGCAGGCCCTTCATCGTGGCCAGCAGGCCGGTCAGGCGCCCGATCGCCGTGCCGGAGCGGCCGCGGGCCAGCTCGGCGACGTCGGGGTTCTTCTTCTGCGGCATCATCGACGAGCCCGTGGCCACGTCATCGGCAAGGGCAGCCCAGCCAAACTCCTGCGACGTCCAGAGGATCAGCTCCTCGCCCATGCGCGAGCAGTGCACGAGGCACAGGGCGCAGGCGTAGAGCAGGTCCGCCGCGAAATCGCGATCGCTGACGGCGTCGAGCGAGTTGACGAAGCTGCTGCGCATGCCGAGCTCGGCGGCGACGCCAGCGGGATCGAGGGGCAGACTGGAGCCGGCGAGCGCTCCAGCGCCGAGCGGCGACACGTTGGCCGCATCCTGCGCCGCGGCGAAGCGGCCGACGTCGCGCTGCAGCGCCCACGCGTGCGCCGCGACGTGGTGCGCGAGCGGAACGGGCTGGGCGCGCTGCAGGTGCGTGAACGCCGGCAGGACGGCCGTCCCGTCGCGCTCGGAGACGCCGAGCAGTGCCTCCTGCAGGTCCGCGGTGGCGAGCTGGAGCCGGTGGGCATGTGCGCGGCACCAGAGACGGAACGCGGTGACAACCTGGTCGTTTCGCGAGCGTCCGGCGTGCACGCGGCGCCCGGTGTCGCCGAGCATGGCGACCAGCTGCCGCTCGATCAGCGAGTGCACGTCCTCATCGGCTGCTTCCGGATCGATCGCCACCTGTCCCAGCGCGTCCTCGATCTGCGCGGCCTCCGCGCCGGGGATGATGCCCTGCCGTCCGAGCATGCGGACGTGCGCCTGCGATGCCGCGACGTCGTACGGCAGCAGCCGCTGATCCACGTCGAGCGACTGCGTCAGCGCGAGCACATCGGGATGCAGCCCGCCCTCGAGCCGGCCGCTCCAGAGCGGCTCGCCTGCCTCGGTTCCGGCCATGCGCTGCCTAGTCGTCGTGCTTGAGGAAGCTCGGCACGTCGATCGCGTCGTCGTCGACCTCGAACGGCGTGGGCGCCGGGATCTCGAACTCGCGCGTCGAGAAGGCGCTGAGCCCCTCGGAGCGCGGCTCGACCGGGCGCTCGTCGCCGAGCGGTCGGCGCGGCATCGGCGCAGGCTTGCGATCGAAGCCCGTCGCGACGACGGTCACGCGGATGTGATCGCCCATCGACTCGTCGATGACGCTGCCGAAGATGATGTTGGCGTTCTGGTCGGCGGCGTTGGCCACGACCTCGGCGGCATCGTTCACCTCGAACAGGCCCAGCTCGGGACCGCCCGTGATGTTCAGCAGGATGCCCGTGGCGCCCTGGACGCTCGACTCGAGCAGCGGCGAGGAGATGGCGGCGCGCGCGGCCTCACCGGCCCGACGATCGCCGGCGGCCTGGCCGATGCCCATCAGGGCGGTGCCGCTGTCGCGCATGATCGTGCGGATGTCGGCGAAGTCCAGGTTGATCAGACCCGGGATGGTGATCAGGTCGGTGATGCCCTGGACACCCTGGCGCAGGACATCGTCGGCCATCTGGAACGCGTCGACGATCGACGTGCGGCGCTCGACGAGGTTGAGCAGGCGATCGTTGGGGATCACGACGATCGTATCGACGTGCTGCGCGAGCTCCTCGACGCCACGATCGGCCTGCTCGGAGCGACGGCGGCCCTCGAAGCCGAACGGACGCGTGACGATGCCCACGGTGAGCGCGCCCTGCTCGCGGGCGACCTCGGCGATCACGGGCGCGGCGCCGGTACCGGTGCCGCCGCCCTCGCCAGCCGTCACGAAGACCATGTCGGCACCGCGCAGCGCCTCCTTGATCTCCTCCTTGCTCTCCACGGCGGCCTCGCGCCCGACATCGGGATTCGCGCCGGCGCCGAGGCCGCGCGTGATCTTCGAGCCGAGCTGGATCTTGATGTCGGCATCCGTCATCAGGAGCGCCTGCGCATCGGTGTTCGCGGCGATGAACTCCACGCCACGCAGACCCGCGTCGACCATGCGGTTGACGGCGTTCGTTCCACCGCCGCCGACACCGACGACCTTGATCACCGCCAGATATGCCCCGCCGTCGCGCATCGCCATGATTTCCTCCGACCCTTTACGTCTACTTGAGGTGAAGACCAGTTCCCTGAAACACGAAAGGCTCGCCGCCGAGAGCGGGAGCCGCTCTGGAGTGTAGCCGAAACGTCGTTCCCGAACAACAGGCAGGCCTCAAGGTGCTGCTGATGGTCACGTGGTTCCCCCTCCTCCCCACCTTGAGCCCTAGCCGAACAGGGTGTGAATGCTCTCGGCCGGTGGCGCGTTGGACGGGATGGCACTCGCCCCACCCGCCGCATCCGCGACGATCGGCGGTGCGGTGGGCGGCGGCGCATTGGCCGTCAGTGGATCCGGCGTGTCCTGCCGCATGACCGGTGCCGCCGGCACGCTGACATCCACGTACTGCACACCCGTGTCGGCGCGCCGCAGGACGGAGCGGGCCACCTTGAGCTTCACCGCGACGTCGGCACTGTCGCCGAAGCGGATCGCCATGCCGTTGGCCGTGCGTGCGGTCAGTCCGTCCTGCCCGAACCCGATCACCTGGAAGCGCAGGCCGCGCTGCGGTGCGGCGGCGAGCGCGAGCTCCTGCAGCACGCCGGGACTGGTGACCGCACCGCCCGCCCCGGGGATGTCCGCCGGCGCGGCCGCGATCACGGGGAGCCCGAGGCTGCCGCGCGTCACCTCGCCGAGCACGCGCCCGGAGGCGGCGAGCACGACGCGACCATCACCGGTCGGCGCGATCGCCACCGGACGTTCGGGGACCACGTGCACAGCGAGGGTATGCGGGAAGGCGCGGTCGACCGTCGCGGACTGCACCCGCGGCAGCGCGGCGAGGGCGGCGGCGAGTGCCGTCGGGTCGACATCCAGCATGCTCTTCCCGCCGGCGACGGTGAGCACGGTGCGCTCGACCGCACGCGCGGCGGGACCGGCGCCGCGCACCTCCACGCGCTGGACGTCGAAGGCCCCACTCGCACTGACGAGGCGGTAGCCGAGGACGCCGACGGCCACGGCGCACACGGCGGCGAGCAGGAGCAGCGGGACGAGTGCGACGCGCGAGACCCCGGGCAGCCGTCCGCGCATGTCACCGAGCACCGCCTCCATGGGTGGACGTTCGCCTCGCATCGCCGCAGTCCTGCGCGAAAACCGCTCTACGACACGAACGAGACGTAGACGAAGCCGGCCACGACGCCGAGGAAGGCGACCCCGGCCAGGAGGAAGCCGCGCAGGATCTCCGCCGGCTCCCGCTCCTCCTCCCGCGGCACGGCGTTCCAGCGCCAGCCGACCACAGGGATCAGCGCGACCAGGAAGCAGCCGACAGCAGCCAGGATCAGTCGCCCGTCGATGCCGCCGGCGGCCTCGAAGGCGAGCTCCAGACAGCGGGCGGAGCCGATCAGGAACAGCACGGGCCAGAACCAGAGCACCGCCATCATCGGCCAGCGCTTCGGCGCGATCACGAGGTAGAGGAAGGCGGCCGGCACGAGCACGGCGACGGTCTTCCACACCGCCGGCGGCGGCGCCGGGCAGAGCCCGGTCGGGCGCAGCGCCCCGTAATGGAGGCAGTACCCGAACCAGCCCGTGCTCCCGTGGATGGTGATGTACGTCGTGGCCATGCAGAAGCCCACAAGGGAGATCAGGAGAAGGCTGAGGGCGATGCGCATGGGTCGTACAGACGCTCCAGCGCAGATGGTGCCAAGCGCACCGGTCAGGGAAGAGCGGGCGATGGGTCTCGAACCCACGACCTACAGCTTGGGAAGCTGTCGCTCT
>CAZPQP010000003.1:0-32220 GCA_964588635.1 uncultured Bifidobacterium sp. | reverse complement strand
CATGTGTTAAGCACGCCGCCAGCGTTCGTCCTGAGCCAGGATCAAACTCTCCGTGAAAGCCTTTCGAAACTCGGCGCAAGCGCCGGCTTCTGGCTGTTTAGAGTGCGTGATGTGCCACCCGACATGACGTCGGCAGACAGCATCACGCTGCGTCCAGTGGATCCGAAGATCCACTGCCGCTGGCATAAAACTCGTTAGACGACCACACGAAATCCGAGGATTCCGATGGTCGTTCCATTGCTCGGTTTTCAAAGACCACACGCCCAGATGGCGCGACCGGGGAACATAGCAGACCTCCGAGGAGGACCACCACGATGCACCGCGGCATGCAGCGCAGGAGGAGACGGCGAACCGCCGCTTCCCACGCGACAGGGCGCACACTACCGCACACGCGCGGACGGGTGCGCCGGTAGAACCGTGACGGCGCCGAATTCGTCCCACATCGTAAGACGGATCACCGGAGGCACCTGCCTCGCAGGGTCCAGGCATGCCGACACGGCGGTCGTCGCCGCCCCACGCGCGCGACGGGCGCTAGCCCGCGATCAGGCGCACGAAGTCGCGGCGTCCGCGCTGCAGCACCCGGCCGATCACCGCATCGCGCGGCAGGTCGATCTCCTCGACCGTCTCGCCGTCGAGACGCACGGCACCGCCGGTGATCAGGCGCCGGGCCTCGCCCCGGGAGGCGACGCCGAGGTGGTCGACGAGCAGCGCCGGCACATGCACGATCGGCTCGGGTCCGATCGCCGCCTCGCGGAGGTCCGCCGGGATCTGATGCTCGGCGAACTGGCGGCGGAAGCCCTCCGCCGCCTGCTCGGCCGCCGCCTCGTCGTGGAAGCGCGCCACGATCGCCCAGGCCAGCGCCCGTTTGGCCTCGACGGGCTCCAGCTCCCCGGCCGCCAGCGCCGCGATGCGCTGCTCCGCGTCGTCCTCCGGGAGCCCGGACGCGAGGCGGAACCACATGGGCATCGCCGCATCCGGGATCGACATCGTCTTGCCGTACATGTCGCCCGGCTGATCCTCGACGCCGATGTAGTTGCCCAGCGACTGGCTCATCTTCTGCGTGCCGTCGGTGCCCACGAGCAGGGCGTGGGTCATGATCGACTGCGCGGGCTTACCCCACTGCTCCTGCAGGTCGCGGCCGACCAGCAGGTTGAACTTCTGGTCCGTGCCGCCGATCTCGCAGTCCGCGTCGATCACGACCGAGTCGTACCCCTGCAGAAGCGGGTACATCAGCTCCTGCAGCGAGATGGGCGTCTGCGCGGCGTAGCGCTTGGAGAAGTCGTCGCGCTCGAGGATCTGCGCCAGCGTGGCGCGCGACGCGAGCTCGAGCAGGCCGTTCGCGCCCAGCTCGCCGAGCCACTCCGAGTTGTGACGGATCTCGATGCGGTCCATGTCCAGGATCTTGGCGAACTGGCGCATGTAGTCGGCCTCGTTCGCCTTGATCTGCTCGACCGTCAGCATCGGGCGGGTCTTCGACTTGCCCGACGGGTCGCCCACGCGCGCGGTGAAGTCGCCGATGATCAGGACCGGCAGGTGGCCGGCATCCTGGAAGGCGCGGAGCTTCGACAGCACGACGGACCAGCCGAGCGTGACGCTGCCCGCCGTGGGATCGACGCCGAGCTTGATGCGCAATGGGCGCCCAGCGGCGTCAGCCTCCTCGAGGCGCTTCGCCAGCGCGCCCTCCGGGAGCACGTCGACGGCGTTGCGCAGCAGTGGGCGAAGGTGATCCGACATCCAGCACTGGAGAATACCCGCGCCGGCGGTGCGGGCGCGGGATACCATGAGCACGTGCCCGGACGGGCGCCAACGACATGGCCCGACGCAAACCGACTCTCCGCCGCTACGGACGCCTCGTCCTCGAACTGCCGGATCAGCCCGGTGTGGTCGACGACCCCCGACGACGGCGCTGGCGCTGGCTGCGCGTCTCCGTCATCGCCTTCCTCGTCGGCCTGGTCTTCGCCTCCGCCGCGACCTACGGCTTCGTCACCGCCATCACCACCAACCTGCCCGATCTCCGCCAGTTCGACGGGCGCACGACGAGCCTCGCCCAGGACGGCTCGATCTGGGTCACGGGCGAGACGGGGACGCCGCGACGCATCGCGATCCTCCGCTCCGACCAGTCGCGCGTCATCGTCCCGAGCAATGGCATCTCGAAGGTGATGAAGGACGCCGTCGTCGCCGTCGAGGACAAGCGCTTCTACGACCACAACGGCGTCGACCTCCCCGGCATCGCCCGCGCCGTCTTCAATCGCTTCGCCTCCGGCACCAACGAGGGCGCCAGCACGATCACGCAGCAGCTCGTCAAGAACACGTACCTGACCAGCACCCAGACCGTGCAGCGCAAGGTGCGCGAGGCCTCGCTGGCCTGGCAGCTCGAGCAGCGCTGGCCCAAGGACAAGATCCTCACCGCGTACCTCAACACCGTGTACTTCGGACACAACACGTACGGCGTCGAGAGCGCGTCGAAGTACTACTTCGGCACGTCGGCGCGCAACCTGGATCCGGCCGACTCCGCCCTGCTCGCGGCCGTGCTCAAGTCCCCCTCGACGTACGACCCGATCAGCAACCCGGAAGCCGCGCTCGCGCGCCGCAACCTCGTCCTGCAGACGATGGCGGATCAGGGCTTCATCGACGCGGACACGGCCGCCGTCGAGCAGGGGCGCCGGCTGCTCCCCATCGCCCGGATCGAGCCCAAGCCGCTGGACACCAACTATCCCTACTGGGCCCAGTTCATCACGGAGCAGCTCGTCAACCGCTTCGGCACGGCGCAGACCTTCGGCGGCGGCATGAAGGTCATCACCTCCCTCAACCTGCGGGAGCAGCAGCTGGCCGAGCAGGCGCTCGCGGACCAGCTGCAGGGCGAGCGCATGCCGCAGGGCGCGATCGTCTCGATCGACCCGCGCTCCGGCGAGGTGCTCGCCATGGCCGGCGGCAAGCCCTACTCGGTGCGGCACCAGTTCAACGTTCCCGCCGATGCGCACCGCCAGCCCGGTTCGGCGTTCAAGCCGTTCGTGTACCTCGCAGCGCTCGAGAAGGGCGTCCGCCCCGCGACCACGTTCCACTCCGCCAAGCAGCTGTTCGATCTCGGCGGCGGGCAGTTCTGGTACGTCACCAACAGCGAGGACGAGTACGGCAAGGACCTGCAGCTGCCGGAGGCCATGGCCCTCTCCGACAACACCGTGTTCGCGCAGCTGACCATGCTGATCAAGCCGTCGGTGGTCGCCGACGTCGCGCACCGGCTCGGCATCATCTCCCCGATCGACGAGGGCCAGCCCGCGATCGGGCTCGGCGGCCTGTTCGTCGGCGTCACCCCCCTGGAGATGGCGCACGCCTACGCGACCATCGCCAACAACGGGCAGCGCGTCGGCGGATCGATCCTCTTCCACACGCCGGATTCGGGCATCACCGATCCGTCGATGGAACCGGTCTCGATCAAGCGCATCATCTTCCCCGACGGGCGGGAGCTCGTGAACACCCCGGTCGCCGTGCAGGCCGTGCCGGAGGAGGACGCGCTCGAGGTCACGCAGTCGATGCGCGGCGTGATCCGCTACGGCACCGGCAAGGCGGCCAACATCGGACGGCCCGCGGCGGGCAAGACCGGCACCACCTCCGACTTCAAGGACGCGTGGTTCGTCGGCTCGACCCCGCAGCGGACGGTGTCCACCTGGGTCGGCTATGAGAATCCGGCGCGGCCGATGCGCACGCAGTTCAACGGCTCACCGGTGTACGGTGGCACCTTCCCCGCCCTGATATGGGGCCAGTACATGCGCGCCTCGCTGCGTGGACAGGAGGTCGAAGACTGGCCCGATCCGGTCGGCAAGGCCTCCATCCCCGTCTCCGTCGATCCGCGCACCGGGCAGCGCGTCCCCCCGGGCTGCAAGTACGCGCAGGTCGTCGTCTGGGACCAGACACTCGCCCCGATGGAGATGGGGCCGTGCGAATCGAACCTGATCTCGGTCCCCGACTTCTCCGCGTCGAACAAGCGCAAGGCGAACTCCATCGCCAACGGCTCCGGCCTGCAGATCCGCTTCCAGTACCGCCCTGCGCAGCCCGGGGAGAAGCCGGGCACCGTCGTGGTGCAGTCGCCGTCCCCGCTCAGCGCCGTCGAGCCGGGCAGCGTCGTCACGCTGATCATCGCGCGCAAGATCCCCTCGATCCTCGTGCCGAGCGTCGTGGCCACCGATAGCCAACCCAGCCTCACCGAGGCCGCGATCGCCCGCCTCCAGGCCGCGCAGTTCCGCGTCGTGATCGTCGACCAGCAGGATGCGGAGGGGCTGCCGCTCGGCTCCGTCGTCGCGCAGAGCCCGTCTCCCGGCAAGCCGGCGCCGCTCGGCTCGGTGATCACGATCTCCGCCAGCGGCGACTACAAGGGCTCGTTGGTGCCGAACGTCGCGGGCAAGACCGTCGAAGAGGCGCGCACGGAGATCGCCAAGGCCGGACTCGTGGCCGGTGCGATCAATGCGGATGGTGTGCTCAATCCCTCCGATCGCGTCTTCAGCATGGAGCCATCGCCGAACAGCAAGGTGCCGCGCGACACCAAGATCACCCTGTTCGTCTCGCCGTTCTAGGGCTTGACGGCGGCGCTGTAGAGGCGGGCGCGCAGCAGCCGTCCCCGCGACGTGAGCTCGTCCTTCGCCCACACCAGACGTCCACCGCCGAGCGAAGGATCCGTGAGGCGCGCCTCCGTCCGCGGCACCGAGGTGACCCGCCCGGAGCGCCCCGTCACCAGATCGGCGACCCACAGCTCGTCGTTCGCGCCGCCGCGACCGCCGCGCAGGCGCACGGCAACGCGCGAGCCCATCACCGAGGGGCGCGTCAGCTCGAAGGGATCCCGTTTGCCGAACGGGACAGATGTCAGGAGTGTGCGCGCCGCTCCGTCCGTCGCGTACGCCACGAGGGCGATCTGCTGCCTCCCCTTCGCGAGCGTGCGCCGGATCGCCACGACCGTGCCGTCATCGGCGAGGCCGACGGAGTAGAGCGTCGCGATCGCGGTATCCGGCTCGGCCGCCCGCGTCGCGATGACGCCGCCCGCATCGCGCACACCGATCAGCGTGCCACCGGCAGTCGCCTTGGCCGACCAGGCGACGCCCGCCGCGCTGGTCGCGATTGACGTGATGGTGCCACCGGCCTGCTCGGGGGCCACGAGCGCGGTGGCCGGTCCGCCGGCGCTGGGCGCGCTGTAAATGGCGTTGTTGTCGACCCAGACCACCGTCGTCCCAGCCGCGGTCACCAGATGCGGCGTGGCGATGTCGTGCGGATCGGTCTGATCCTCGGCCACCACGTTCGACGTGCCACCCGCAGTGACGTTGGCGACGTACCCACCCGTGCCCGGAAACGCGACGGCGTAGGCGAACGAGCCATCACCCTCGCTGCTCGGCGCCTGCACCGTGTTGCACGGTTTCGTGGTGCACGGCTCGTGGACGACGGGAATCGTGCGGCCGGCGGAGCGGACCAGCAGCCGGTCGCCACGGAACGACGCCACGGTGCGCACGTCGCCGTCCTGCTTGCCCACCTCGAGCCACGCGAAGCTGCCCGTGCCGATCGCCGGTGCGGCGATCCACGCGGCTGTGGTCGTGTACGCCACCACCGGCGTCGAGACGAACGCTGCCATGCGGCTCAGACTACCGGTGGATCCGCCAGTACAGCGGCGAGCTCGGCGGCTACGCGCTCCTGCTGCTCAAGCGACAGATTGCCGAAGAAGGGCAGTGCAAGCGCGCGGGCCGAGATCGCCTCGCTGACGGGGAACTCGCCCTCGCGATGGCCCCGAGCCCGATAGAACGGCTGCAGATGGATCGACGGCAGATACGGCTTGGAGGCGATGCCCCGCTCCGCGAGCAGGCCGATCACCGCGTTGCGATCGACGCCCGGCTCGAGCAGCACCGTGTAGACGAACCACGATCGGACATCGCCCTCCACCACGCTGGGCAGCGTCACGCCGGGTATCTCGGGCAGCAGCGCCGCGTAGCGATCCGCGACCGCAGCGCGCTTGCCGAGGATCTCGTCGAGCCGCTCGACCTGCGCGAGCCCCACAGCCGCCGAGAGGTCGTCCATGCGGTAGTTCCAGCCGAGACGGTCGTGCTCGAGCCACGCCCCGGAATCGGCGCGCCCCTGGTTGCGCAGGCTGAGGATGTCCTCGTAGACGTCGTCATCATCGGTGGTGACGATGCCGCCCTCACCGGTGGTCATCTGCTTGTTGGGGTAGAACGCGAAGACGGTTGGCGAACCGTGCGTGCCGATCTTGCGCCCCTGTCGCACGGCACCGAGGGCCTCGGCACCGTCCTCCACGATCGCGAGGCCATGCTTCGCGGCGATCGCGGAGATCGCCTCGATGTCGCACGGCAGCCCGAAGATGTGGACGGGGACGATCGCCTTGGTCCGCGGCGTGATCGCCGCCTCGAGCGCGGCGGGGTCGAGGTTGAACGTGCGGGGATCGATATCGGCGAACGCCACGTCGGCGCCGGCGTGCAACGCGCAGTTGGCCGACGAGATGAACGAGAACGGCGACGTGATGACCTCGTCGCCGGGGCCGACGCCCGCGCGCACGAGCCCGAGATGCAGCCCCGCGGTGCCACTCGAGACCGCCGCCGCGTGCTTCGTGCCGACCCAGTCGGCGAAGGCGCGCTCGAAGCGCGGCCCCATCGGGCCGAGCGACAGCATGCCCGAGCGCAGCACCTCGAGCACGAGCTCCTCCTCGCGCGGGCCGATGTCCGGCTGCGCGAGCGGGATCGGCTCGCCGGCGGGGCTCACGCGCCCTTCGGGTATTCGAGGTACGTCTTCGACAGCTCGTGCTTGCCGTGCACCGTGGCGAAGAAGATGTCCTGGATCTGCTGCGTGATCGGGCCCTTGCCGATGTGATGGTCGTCGAGCGACGCCACGGGCGTGACCTCCGCGGCCGTGCCGGTCAGGAAGACCTCATCCGCGAAGTAGAGCTCGGCGCGCGTGAGCTCGCGCTCGACCGTCTCGATGCCGATCGTCTCGGCCATCTCCATCACCGCGTGCCGCGTGATGCCCGGCAGGCAGGAGGCGCTGATCGGCGGCGTGTAGAGCTTGCCGTTCATCACCGCGAACACGTTCTCGCCCGAGCCATCGGCGATCAGGCCGGCCTCGTTGAGGAGAATCGCCTCGTCGTAGCCGTGCTTGAGGGCCTCCATCTTCGCGAGCTGCGAGTTGAGGTACTGCCCGGAGGCCTTCGCCGTCGCCGGGATCATGTTCGGGCCGATGCGCCGCCACGACGAGATCATGCAGCGGATGCCGTTCTTGATCGCATCGTCACCGAGGTACGCCCCCCACTTCCAGACCGCGATCATCGTGTGCACGGGGCAGTTGAGCGGGTTGACGCCCATCTCCCCGGCGCCGCGGAACACCAGCGGGCGGATGTAGCAGGACGGGAGGCTGTTGGCCTTGATCGTCTCGTGGATCGCCTCGCCGATGTGCTCATCGGCGTACGGGATCTGCATGAAGTACTGCTCGGCGGAGCGGCGCAGGCGGGCGACATGGTCGCTCAGGTGGAAGACGGCGGGGCCGCGGTCGGTCTCGTAGGCGCGAATGCCCTCGAAGACGCCAGAGCCGTAGTGCAGGGCATGCGTCAGGACATGGACCTTCATGTCCTCGTAGTCGATGAGCTCCCCGTCGAACCAGATCTTCTCGGACTGCATGCGCTTCTCTCCCGTCTGTACGCCCGTGCATGGTACCCGCGCCTGCGGGTTTCGCGCACCGCTACGCAGTCAGGCGCGCACGGAGGAGCCCCTGGAGGGCCTTCGCATCGGCGCGGCCACCGCTCTGCTTCATGCACTGACCGACGAGGAAGCCGATCACCTGCTCGCGTCCGCCCTTGAAGGCCTCGACCTCGTCAGGGTGCGCCGCGAGCACAGCGTCGATGATCTCGCCGAGGGCGTCGTCGCCGCCGACCTGGGCCAGCTCGCGCTCCTCCACCACGCCGGACGCCGTTGCCTGCGGATCCTCGACCAAGGCGGCGAAGACCTCCTTGGCGGCGGTCTGGTTGATGGTGCCGTCGACGACGAGGGCGATCAGCTCGGCAAGGCGCGCGGGTGTGACGGGGCTTGCGGCAGCCGACAGGTTGTCGGCGTTGAGGTGCGCCTGCAGCTCGCCCATCACCCAGTTCGAGGCGACCTTGATGTCGCCCGTGCGGGCCGCGAGGTCGTCGAAGTAGGCCGCGAGCTCGGTGTCGGTCGCGAGCACCAGCGCCGTGGCCTCGACGATGCCGGCCTCGGTGAGGCGCTCGAAGCGGGCCACGGGCAGCTCCGGCAGCTCTGCGGCGAGCGCGGCCAGCGACGCCTGATCCTGCGTGACGGGCAGCAGGTCGGGCTCGGGGAAGTAGCGGTAGTCGTGCGCCTGCTCCTTGGAGCGCAGCGAGGACAGCGTGCCGCTGGCGGGATCGAAGTGCAGCGTCTCCTGCTCGATCTTCTCGCCCGCCTGGATCAGGCCGAGCTGTCGCTCCAGCTCGGCCTCCACGCCGCGCTCGAGGAAGCGGAAGGAGTTCATGTTCTTGAGCTCGGTCTTCGTGCCGTACTCCGTGGAGCCGATCGGGCGGATCGAGACGTTGGCGTCGGCGCGCAGCGAGCCCTTCTCCATGTCGCACTCGGAGGCGCCGATCGCGACGACCGTGGCGCGCAGCAGCGTGAGGAACCGCCGCGCGTCCTCGGGCGAGCGGATGTCGGGCTCGGTGACGATCTCGAGCAGCGGGGTGCCGACGCGATTGAAGTCGACGACCGAGCCGGCCGAGCCGGAGATGCGGCCGCTGTCGCCACCCGCGTGGATCATCTTGGCGGCGTCCTCCTCGAGGTGGGCGCGCGTGATCCGCACCTCGAAGCCATCGGCACCGGGCACGCGGAACAGGCCCTCGGCGCAGAGCGGCTGGTCGTACTGGCTGATCTGGTACGCCTTCGGGCTGTCGGGGTAGAAGTACTGCTTGCGGCTGAACTCCGACACGTCGGGGATCCGGCAGCCGAGCGCGAGACCGACGCGGGCGGACTGGCGCACCGCCTCGGCGTTGGCCACCGGCAGCGCGCCGGGGTGCGCCAGGCAGACGAAGCAGACGTTGGTGTTGGGCTCGTCCCCGAACTGGTTCGGACACGAGCAGAACATCTTCGACGCGGTGTTCAGCTGCACGTGGATCTCGAGGCCGATCACGGCCTCGTACCCGTCCTTCTGCCAGGGCGTGCTCACCGGCCGCCTCGCATGGCCGCCGGGACGAAGTCGAACTGGTGCTCGGCCTCGAAGGCCGCGCCGAGACGCAGGAGCAGGTTCTCCGAGTAGGCGGGCCCGATGATCTGCAGGCTGCTGGGCAGGCCGTCGCTGAGGCCGTTCGGCAGCGAGAGCGCGGGAATCCCCGCGAGGTTGACCGGCAGCGTGAAGATGTCGTTGGCGTACATCGCGAGCGGATCGTCGAGGCGCGCGCCGATCGGGAACGCCGTGGTGGGCGCGGTGGGCAGCAGGATCGCGTCGACGCCGGTGAAGGCGTTGTCGAAGTCCTGGCGGATCAGCGTGCGGACGCGCTGCGCCTGCACGTAGTACGCGTCGTGGTAGCCGGCCGACAGGGCGTAGGTGCCGATCATGATGCGCCGCTTGACCTCGGCCCCGAAGCCCGCGTCGCGCGTGGCCTCGTACATGGAGCGGATGTCCTTGCCGTCGACGCGCAGGCCGTAGCGGACGCCGTCGAAGCGCGACAGGTTCGCCGAGGCCTCGGCCGGGGCGATCACGTAGTACGCGGCGAGGCCATGACGGGAATAGGGCAGCTCGACGTCGACGATCTCGGCGCCGAGGCTCTTGGCGATGGCCAGCGACTCGTCGAAGCGCGCACGGATTCCGGGCTCGACGCCCTCCTCGAGCTCGGCCCACGGCACGCCGAAGCGGATGCCATCCAGGCGCCCGACCTCGGGCACCTGGATCGGCTCGCGCGGTCCGGTGCAGGTGGCGTCGTTGGGCGAATCCCTGGCGATCACCTGCTGCAGCAGCGCGGCGTCGCGGACGGTCAGCGTCATCGGCCCGACCTGCTCGAGCGAGCACGCGAAGGCGATCACGCCGAAGCGCGAGACGGTCCCGTACGTGGGCATCAGGCCGACCAGGCCGCAGAAGGCCGCGGGCTGGCGGATCGAGCCACCCGTGTCGGTGCCCAGCGACCACGGCGCGCACGCCGAGGCGACGACCGCGGCCGAACCGCCGGACGAGCCGCCAGGCACGCGCGTCAGGTCCCACGGATTGCGCGTCGGCCCGTAGGCCGAGTGCTCGGTCGAGGAGCCCATCGCGAACTCATCGAGGTTGGTCTTGCCGAGGCTGACGAGGCCGGCCTCGTTGCCGCGCGCCACGACGTCGGCGTCCTGGATCGGGACGAAGCCCTCCAGGATCCGAGAGCCCGCCGTGGTGGGTACATCCTTCGTGGACAGCAGGTCCTTGTACGCGATCGGCACGCCGCTGAGGGCGTCGCCGCCCGCCGCGTCCTGCGCCCGGGCTGCCGCGAGTGTGCGTTCCGGGTCCACGTGGAGGTACGAGTGGACGTCGCCGTCGACCGTGGCGATGCGATCGAGGTACGCCTGCGCCAGCTCCTCGGAGGTGCACTCCCCCGCCCGCAGCATGCCCATGGCGCGCTCGGCCGTGAGCCCGATGACGTCGATGCCCGCCACCTAGGCTCCGATCGGCGGCACGCGGAACCCATCCGCGGTCGGGTCGGGTGCGTTGCGCAGGGCATCCTCGCGCGACACGCCGGGGCGCGAGACGTCAGGACGCAGCGAGTCGGCATTCTCGTGCGAGTGCTTCGTCGGCGGCACGTCGGCGATCGGCAGGGCCGCGATCGTGTTGACGTGCGCCAGGATGCCGGTGAGCTCCCGCCCGAGGCGCTCCACCTCGGCGTCGTCGAGCCCGAGCCGCGCGAGCGTCGCGACGTGGCGCACCTCATCCGGGGTCAGCTCGACGTCGGACATCTCGTCCTCAGCGGCCGGCGGAGCGCTCGGCTGCCTCGATCGTGTTCTTGAGCAGCATCGCGATGGTCATCGGGCCGACGCCGCCGGGCACCGGCGTGATCAGACCGGCCTTCGGCTGCACGGCATCGAAGTCGACGTCGCCGCAGAGGCCCTCGGGCAGGCGGTTGATGCCGACGTCGATGACGACGGCGCCCTCCTTGACGCAGTCCGCGCCGATCATCTTCGGGCGGCCGACGGCGGCGACGAGGATGTCGGCCTGGCTGCAGATGCCGGGCAGATCCCGCGTGCGCGAGTGGCAGATCGTGACGGTGCAGTCCTCCTTGAGCAGGAGGTGCGCCTGCGGCTTGCCGACGATCTCGGAGCGGCCGATGACGACGGCGTGCGCGCCCTTCATCTCGACGCCGTAGGCCTTGAGCAGCTCGATGCACCCGGCGGGCGTGCAGGGCAGCGGGCCGGGCTGAAGCGTCATGAGGCGGCCCATCGCGTCGGCGGTGAGGCCATCGGCGTCCTTGTCGAACGGGATGCGGTTGAGCGCCGCATCGGTGTCGAGGTGATCCGGCAGCGGCATCTGCACGATCATCCCGTGGATCGCGGGGTCGCTGGCGACCTCGTCGATCTTGGCCTCGAGTTCGGCCTGCGTGGTCTCCGCGGGCATCACGATCTCCAGGGAGTGCATCCCGGCCTCGTGGCACGCCTTGTGCTTGTTGGCGACGTAGACCTGCGATGCCGGGTCCTCGCCGACGATGATCACCGCGAGGCCGGCGAGGATGCCGGTCTCGTCGTGGAGCTTCTTCGTGCGCTCCGCCACCTCGGCGCGGACCTTCGCCGCGACCGCCTTGCCGTCGATCAGATTGTCCATGCGCTTAGGGTACCGACGCGGGTCGCGGCGCGACTCAGTCGCCCGTGCGGATGAACTGGATGCGACCGACCGAGGTGGTCTTCTCGGGCGCGTCCCACGGCGCGACGGTGACATCGCAGACCGCGAGGGTGCGACCAGCGCGGAGGCAGCGCCCCGTCACCTTGAGCGGCGAGAGGTCGGCCATGCGCAGGAAGTCGCTGCGCAGATCGACCGCCACCCACGTGGCCGGCGCCTTCGCCATCACGGCGTACCAGCCCGCGGTGTCCACGAGCGTGGCCAGCGTGCCGCCGTGCAGCATCGGTGGCTCGACGTAGCCGAGTGCGGCATGCGTGGGATCGAGACGCATCACGATGTCATCGCCCTCACGGCCGACATAGGACAGGCCGATCGCGTCGTCGAGGGGCGAGTTCTCGTGGTCCTTCAGCGGGTCATCCATGGGTGCAGCCTAGCCGTCGGCGTGGCAGACTCCGTCTGTTCCCGATGGAGGAGTCCACGATGGCCCCGAACGCCGCCAGCTTCAACGACCCGCTCGCGCTCGAGCTCGACGTCATCGGCCCCAAGCCGAACGCGACGCGCGGAGAGCCCGTCGAGTCGGTCAAGGTGCTCCACGAGGATGCCCATAGCCAGGCCGGCGTCTGGGAGTGCACGCCGGGCGCGTTCGCCGCGCGCCGCGACGGCTACCGCGAGATCTTCACCGTGCTCGCGGGCAGCGGTGTGCTCCGGGACGAGGACGGCGCGGAGACGGTGATCACGCCCGGCGCCGTGATCTCGACGCCCGAGAACTGGGTCGGCGAGTGGGACATCGCCGAGACCGTCCGCAAGGCGTACGTGATCGCCTACACCGAGCCGCAGTCGTAACGAGCCGGTAGCGGGCACGCCGCACCCTCGGGGCGTCGGCGCTTGGCGAGCTGCCCGTAGCCGCGCGCACCGAGCTCGTGGATGCCGGGCAGGTACAGGGTCCACGCGCCGAGGGCGCCAAGCGGCGTGCGGACGGCGATCGCCCGGACCGCATCGACCCCGAGCGCCACGCTGCCATCGGGGTAGCGGACGCGGAGGCCGTCGCCCAGCTGTCCGCGCCCGATCTCGGGATACCGCTCGACCGCGACCGAGTAGCCGAGGTCGTCGAGACGATGAAGCCAGTCGAGGCGGCGGACCCAGCGCACGCTGTTGCGGCACATCCCACACGTGTCGTCGTAGACCACGATCGGTCGCATGCCCATCAGTTCGCAGGGCGTGCCGCGGGGGCCCAATCGCGCCCGGCGGCGACGGCTGCCCGGCCGATCAGGTCGGCGAAGCGCTCGCGGTCCTGCAGCTCGACGGGATAGGCCGGCACCCAGGCGATCTGCCCGGCCCCCTCCGCCGCGCGCATCGCCTCGGCAGCGGCCCAGTGCAGATCGGGACCGATCCGCACGTCGCCGGCACCTGACTGAGCGAGCAGCGGCGCGACCTGCGAGGCGGCGGGACCGATCAGCACGACGCACTGCGCGGCGCGGCTGATCTCGATGCACGCCTCGCGCAGCTGCCGCTGCTCCGCCGGCGACCCGTGCACGGGGCCATTCGCCATCTCTGCGAGCCCTCCGACGATCAGCACTGAGGAGCGATCGGGCAGCGAGCGGACGAACGCCGAGGCCTTGGCCGGCGTCGCGGCCATGCCGTCGTGGAAGACCGCGACGTCGCCGCTCCGTCCGATGCACTCGCCGCGCCAGACGGGCGCGGCGAAGGAGTCGATATCCGCCTGCTCCACGTCGACGCCGAGCGCGTCACGCACGACGGTGACCGCGCAGGCCACGTTGGATCGGTGGTGCGGTGCCACGCGGCTCGCCTGCGCGAGCGGCTCGGAGGCATCGAAGCGCAGGACCCGCACGCCCGCCCGAGGTACGAGTGCGTCGGCGTCCCGCGGCAGGATGGCGCTGTCCCCGGGGCGCTGGTGGAGCAGGATCCGCTGCTTGCTGGCGATGTAGCGCCCCTCGCCGCCATGCAGCTCGGCGTGGTCCACCCCCAGCATGGTGACGGCGGCGGTCCCGGGGCTGGCGGACATGTATGCCAGATGCGTGCTGGTCAGCTCGACGACGAGCACATCGGGCGTGCGCCCGTCGATCAGGTCGACGAGCGTGTCGGCGCTCGGCCAGGCGTTCTCGGCGCGCCCGAGCGGCGGCACCAGCGCATCCCAGCCCGCCGCCTCGAGGAGATGCGCGATGAGCCGGGTCGTCATCGTCTTGCCTGCCGTCCCGGTCACACCGATGACGGGCGTGGGCCACTCGTGCAGCACGAGGTCGGCGAGACAGCCCACGGCGATGCCCCGCTCCCGCGCCTGCACGACGTGTGCCGCCGTCTCCGCCGTCCAGCAGTCCAGGAGCAGCAGATCGGCTCGCTGGGCCGCGGCTGCTCGCTCGTGCACGAGCGTCACGCCCTCTGGCACATCGACATCGGGCGCATGATCGGCGACCCAGACGTCGGCACCGCGGTCACGCAGCAGCTCGGCGAGTGCCGCCCCGTCGCGATCGAGCCGATCCAGCACGACCCTCCGACCAGCGACCTGCTCCTCGGCGTAGGGATTCACCGGCGCGGGCTCTGGGTGTCGTGCGACTGCATGCCGGGCTCCTCGAGATGGGCGCGTTCCCGGAGACCGCTGGGGTCTCCGGGGTGCGAGAGGCGACGACCAGAATCGAACTGGTGTGGACGGCTTTGCAGGCCGCTGCCTAGCCACTCGGCCACGTCGCCGGACGGGGACAGACTACAGCGACTCGGCCAGGGCCCGTTCCAGAACCAGGCTCGGCGGCATGCGCGACATGCCCTTCATCGCCGCGTCGGCCTCGTGCATGCGGCTCATCGCGCGGCTGGCATCGCTCGGCGTCCAGTGCCCGACGGCGACGAGCATCTTCTGCGCGCGGAAGGGGGCGACGCCGAGCTGCTTGGCGAGCTGCTCCTTGCTGGGACGGCCATCCTCGGCCAGCTCCACGGTGCGACGGACGAGCTCGACGTGGCGCGTGATCTGGGGCAGCACGCGGTGCGGCTCGACATCGCCGGCGAAGAGCCTGGTCAGCTCGCGCACGGCGCTACGCCGGTCGCGCTGCGTGATCGCATCGAGCAGTGCCCACGGCGCGTCGTCGTGCCGGGCGGCCACCATCGTCTCCACCACGGTCACGTCGATCTGCTCGCCGTTCGCGAACGTGGACAGCTTCTCGAACTCGCCGGTGATCTCCTCGGGGTGATCGCCCACGAGCTCGGTGAAGCGCTGCATCGCCTCGGGATCGAGCCTGACGCCCAGGCGCTCGGCCTCCTGCCGGGCGAAGATCGCGCTCTTGGGTGCCTCGAACAGCAGGATCGCGTTCTTGCCACCCGTCTTGGCGATCGCCTTGAGAAGCGGATCGTCCTTCGGCCAGACCGGCTTCCTCGGATCGGCCGGCGCGTCGATCACGATGACGAGCGTCGTGGACGGACTCGCCTGCTCCACGTACGCGATGAGCGGATCGAGCCGGCCGGCGCGTCGGGGCTTGACCCATGCGTCGCAGCCCTCGACGATCACGAGCCGTTGATCCACGAACAGCCCCTGCTGCAGGCAGGAGCTGGCGACGTCGCCCGGATCGCAGGCCGAGGCGTCGAAGTGGTCGATCGCATCGGTGCCGAAGCGCTCCTTGAGGCGCTCGAGCGCACGCCGCACCTTGCCGCGGTCGGTGCCGCCGAGCAGGTAGACGGGAGCGAGTGCCGACTCGGACATGGCTCCATCCTAGTGCCGCCGCCGCACGGCGAGGCCCGCTGCGCCGCCCGCGAGGAGCAGCGGCAGCAGCCACGCCGGCGTCCGGTCGGCGAGCGCGGCGCCGATCCACGCGCAGCGCAGGATCCACGCCGCGGGCCATTGCGAGCACCAGGCCAGGCCGGCGCCGGCCGCCGGCGCGATCGGTGTGACGATCGTGGCGAGCAGGGCGCTCCAGAGCGCGAACGGGACGGCCGGTGCGGCGAGCAGGTTGGCGGGGATCGCAGCGAGGATGGTCGCGCGTCCGAAGTGCCACCACGAGATCGGCGCTGTGGCGAGTGTCGCCGCCGTCGTGACGGCCACGGCGCCGACCAGCAGCTCGGGTACGCCGCTTGCCTGGGCCCACGGGCGCACCCGCGGGACGACGAGCAGGATGCCCGCGACCGCCGCGAAGGAGAGCTGCAGCCCCGGGTCGAGGATCGCGTGGGGGTTCCATGCCAGCAGCGCTCCCAGCCCGAGGCCGAGCGCCCGCCACGCGTCGCGCGGTCGGCCGAGCAGCCAGACCAGGCACCCGATCAGACCCGCGATTCCCGCCCGGACGACGCTCGGGGAGAGCCCGACGACGCCGCCGTACAGAACGATCACGGCGAGGGCGATCCAGAGCGCATGGCGTCGCGTGCCGCCGACGAGCCACACCACGACGACCACCATCACCACCAGCAGCGCCACGTTGCCCCCGCTCACGGCGAGCAGATGCGCGAGGCCCGACGCACGGAAGGCCTCCACGGCCGGCTGACTCATACCCGCGCTGCCCCCGAAGGCCAGACCCACGTCGACCTGCACCGCGTCCCCCGTGCCGGCCTGGGCGACGGCTGCCAGGGCACGTTCGCGCAACCGGTCGCTGACGCCCCAGGCGCCACCGCGGGCACCGACCACCTCGAACTCCCGCAGGCGCAGCACCGCCTGCACACCCTGACGGGCGAGCCAGGCGCGCTCGTCGAAGCCCCGACTCGGACCCCGCGGCCGCTCCAGCCCCCCGGACGCGCGCAGAATGGCGCCGCGCGCAGGCCCCGCGCTCCCCTCGATGCGCAGCAGCACCGGTCCTCCCCCGGCTCCGAGCACGCGACCGAGCGCCATGCGGCCGTACCCACCACCACGCCACGGCTCATCCACCACCACGCGGGCGTCGACGAGCGCATGCCCCACACGCGGGCCGAGCGGATCGGCATCGAGCACCTGCAGTCGCAGCTGCCCCGCGAGGCAGCCGACCAGCAGCACGCCGGCGAGGATCGCGGGCGCCCGCAGCCGACGCACGCGCCACGCCCCGAGGCAGGTGCCGCCGCACACCACCAGCGCGACGCTCACTCCCCACGGAGCCAGCGCGAGCAGCGCGCCCGCGGCGAGCGACGGCCCGAGCAAGTCGGGCACGGACGCCCGCGCCAGGGTCACGGCGCGACGAGATCGCGCAGCGCGTCGAGCTTGGCCGGTCCGATGCCCGGCACCTGCTCCAAGTCGTCGACGCTGCGGAAGCCGCCGTTCTGCGTGCGCCATTCGACGATGCGCTGGGCCGTGGCGGGCCCCACGCCGGGGAGCGCGTCCAACGCGACGACGTCGGCGCTGTTGAGGTGCACGACGCCGCTCACCGCGGGTCCCTCCCCCGTGGGCGCCGCGCCCGCGCCGGGCGTGAAGGCCTCGGGCACGACGATCTGCTGACCGTCGATCAGGAGCGCCGCCAGATTGACCGTCACCGCGTCGGCCTTGGCGGTGATGCCACCTGCCTTGGCGATGGCATCGACGATCCGCGTGCCCTCGGCCAGCTGGTACACCCCCGGACGCCGCACCGCGCCCGTCACGTGGACGATCAGCGGCTCCTCGGCCGCCGGCGCGACACCGCCGGCGCCGTCGGCCGCAGCGGTGGCTGCGGGGACCGGCACCGGCGGGCGCGCATCGCCCCCGCGACCGCGGATGAACGTCACTGCCGCCGCCAGGAGGAGGATGGCGGCGAGTCCGAGGAGGAGCGTTCGGCGGTCGAGCGGGGGCATGACGCAAGCCTGCCGCCCCACCCTGCGCGGGCGAGCGCCGAATCCGCACGGGATGCGCGCGGACGCGCGCGCGAAGGCGCCGCTACCTGACGACGATGTTGACGAGCTTGTCGGGAACCACGATCTCCTTGACCACTTCCCGACCCTCGAGCTGCTCGCTGATCTTCGGCAGCGTCTTCACCGCCGCCAGCACCTCGTCCTTCGGCAGTCCGCAGCCGAGCTGCACGCGCTCGCGCAGCTTGCCGTTGATCTGTACCACGCACTCGAACGTATCGGCCACGAGCAGCGCCGGATCCGCGGCGGGCCACGGCGTCTCCCACAGACGGGAGCCACCGAGGGTCTCCCACAGCTCCTCCGCGATGTGCGGGGCGAACGGCTGCACGAGGCACACCAGCGTGCCGGCGGCGTGACGCAGCGCCTGACCGCCGATCGGATCGCCGAGCAGCGCATCCCGCTGCTTCTCGATGCCGTTGAGCAGCTCCATCGCGGCGGCGATCGCGGTGTTGAACTGCAGGCGGCGGTCGATGTCCTCGGTCACGCGCTGGATCGAGTGGTGGGTGAGGCGCAGCAGCTCGAGCGCACCGCCGTCGGCACCGGCCGGCGGTGCGGGCAGCGGCCCGCCCGACGTCTCCGCCGCGATGCGGTCGACGGCCTTCCACAGCCGGTCGAGGAAGCGCGAGGGACCGAGCACGCCGCTGTCGGACCACTCCTTGTCCTGCTCGGGCGGGCCCATGAACAGCACGTACATGCGCAGGGCGTCGGCGCCGTAGCGGTTGACGATCTCGTCCGGGGCGACGACGTTGCCCTTGGACTTGGACATCTTCGCGCCGTCCTTGTAGATCATCCCCTGCGTGAAGAGGTTGGCGAACGGCTCCTCGAAGCCGAGGTAGCCCGCGTCGAACAGCACCTTCGTGAAGAACCGGCTGTACAGCAGGTGCAGGATCGCGTGCTCGACGCCGCCGATGTACTGCCCGACGGGGAGCCACCAATCGACGTCTCCCTTGGCAAAGGCCTCAAGGTCGTCATGGGCGTTGACGTAGCGCAGGTAGTACCACGAGGAATCGACGAACGTGTCCATGGTGTCAGTCTCGCGCTGCGCGGCGGCCCCGCAGGACGGGCACGGCACGGCGCGCCACTCCTCCGCGGCGGCCAGCGGCGAGCGGCCCTTGGGCGCGTAATCCTCGATGTCCGGCAGGCGCACGGGTAGATCGGCGTCGGGCACGGGCACGAGGCCGCACGACGGGCAGTCGATGATCGGGATCGGCGCGCCCCAGTAGCGCTGGCGCGAGACGAGCCAGTCGCGCAGGCGGTAGGCGGTCTTCTGCTCACCGCGGCCGTCCTCGGCCAGCCAGGCCGGCACGGCGTTCTTGGCCTCGGCGACCGTCATGCCGTCGAACTGCCCCGAGTTCACGAGCACCGCGTCGTCGCCGGCGCCGGTGAAGGCCTGCGCCTGCACGTCCACGTCGGCGCCGTCGGCGGCCGCCACGACTTGGCGGATCGGCAGCCCGAAGGCGAGCGCGAACGCGTGGTCGCGCTCGTCGTGCGCGGGCACGGCCATGATCGCGCCGGTGCCGTACTCCACGAGCACGTAGTCCGAGACCCAGATCGGGATCTCCTCGCCCGTCACGGGGTTGAGGACGCGGCGGCCCGTGTCGACACCCGTCTTGGGGCGATCGTCGCGCATGCGGTCGGCCACCGACTCGGCACCGCGACGGCGGATGTAGTCCAGCACCTCGGCCTCGGCGTCGGTGCCGCGAACGAGGTCGCCGATCATCGGGTGCTCGGGCGCGAGCACGAAGAACGTGGCGCCGAACAGCGTGTCGGGGCGCGTCGTGAAGACCGGGATCGCCTCGTCGCCGCCGACCACGGTGAACTGCACCTCGGCACCATGCGAGCGCCCGATCCAGTTGCGCTGCATGGTGAGCACGCGCTCGGGCCACTGCTCGAGCTTCTCCATGTCGTCGAGCAGCCGATCGGCGTAGTCGGTGATGCGGAAGAACCACTGCTCGAGATCACGCGCCTCGACCTCGGTGCCGCAGCGCTCGCAGTGACCGTCGACGACCTGCTCGTTGGCAAGCACCGTCTGATCCTGCGGGCACCACTTGACGGCAGCGCCGCGCTTGTAGGCGAGCCCGCGCTCGAACATGCGCAGGAAGATCCACTGCGTCCACCTGTAGTACGCGGGATCCGAGGTCGAGAGCTCGCGACTCCAGTCGATCGACCAGCCCATGCGCAGCATCTGCTCGCGGATGCGCGCGATGTTGCGGGCCGTCACCTCAGCGGGCTTGCCGCCGGTCTTGATCGCCGCGTTCTCGGCGGGCAGGCCGAACGAGTCGTAGCCCATCGGATGGAGCACCCTGTGCCCGGTGCGGCGGCGGAAATGCGAGACGACGTCGCCCATCGTGTAGTTGGTGACGTGGCCCATGTGCAGATCGCCGGACGGGTACGGCAGCATCTCCAGCACGTACGCGCGCGGCGCGTCATCGGACGCCGGATCGGCCGGATTGGGCGTCTCGAACGCCTTCTCGTCGGCCCACACCCGCTGCCAACGCGCCTCGACGGCCTGGGGGTCGTATCGCTCCACGTCGGCAGGATACGGAGTCCGTCCGTCGCGCCGCCGCGGTCCACCGGGGTTTGCGCAGAAAACGTGCACGAAATCGACCAATTTGGATCCGGATCCAGATTGGCACGAAACAGACCAATGTGGATCCGGATCCAGATTGGCACGAAAACGGGGATGACGGAATCCTGTCCTGTCGCGCCCCCCACCGCCTGCGAAGATTCTCATGCCCGGTATACCTCCGGCGCACAAGCGCGACAAGGAACAGGTGACCCATGGAACTGACGTCCACGCAGGAGCTCATCCTCTGGCTCGGGACGGCGGGAATGGCAATCGGCGCAGTGATCATCGCCGCGATCGGCTTCAGCCTTCCCAACAATGAACGGCACCACGTGACGGCGAGCTTCTTCGTCTGCGCGATCGCCGCGTGTGCCTACCTCGCGATGGCGACCGGCACCGGCGTCGTCGAGGTCGCGGGCCAGCAGATCTTCTACGCCCGCTACGTCGACTGGGTCGTCACGACGCCGCTGCTGCTGCTCGGCCTCCTGACGGTCGGCCTTGCACCGCTCACGGGTGGCGGCGACGCCGCCCGCGCCCGCAACGGCCTGATCGGCTGGGTGCTCGGTGCCGACGTGCTGATGATCGCCACCGGTCTGATCGCATCGCTGCGCGGTGACCACAGCGACAAGTGGATCTGGTACGCGATCAGCTGCGTGTTCTTCCTGCTCGTCCTGTGGGCGCTGTTCAGCCCCGTCAAGGCCCACCTGGATGCCGCGTCGAAGCCGCTCTTCACGAAGCTGCTCGGCATCCTCACGGTGCTGTGGTTCATCTACCCGATCCTCTGGGTGCTCGGCACCGAGGGCACGGGTGCGCTGAGCCTGACCGGCGAGATCCTGGTCTTCGCCGTGATCGACGTGCTCGCCAAGGTCGCGTTCGGCATCGTCCTGGTGACCGGCGTCAAGAGCTCGCACAAGGCGACGGCCTAGCTCTCCGCGTCGTCGCCGGTGGGTTGCGGACCAGCGTGTCCGCAACCCACCGGCGCGAACGCGTAGGCTGTGCACGTGGCGGTGACTCCGGCGATCGAGGTGCGGGGTGCGCGGCGCAGCTACGGCAGCGTCGTCGCCCTCGACGACGTGACCGTGCGCATCGACGCGCCGGCGACGGGACTCCTCGGACGCAACGGCGCCGGCAAGTCCACGCTGATGAAGGCCATCCTCGGCCTCGTGCGCCTCGACGGCGGTGAGATCGACGTGCTCGGCGAGAACGCGCGCACGCACGGCGATCGCATCCGGCGCCGCATCGGCTACGCGCCGGAGCACGAGTGCCTGCCGCCCGAGTTGACCGCAGCCGATCTGGTGCGCCATCTGGCGGAGCTCCGCGGGCTGTCGCGGGCCGACGCCATCCGCCGCGCCTCCGAGGTGCTGTTCGCCGTCGGTCTCGAGGAGGAGCGCTCCCGCGTGATCGGCTCCTTCTCGCTTGGCATGCGGCAGCGCGTGAAGATCGCCCAGGCGCTCGTCCACGCCCCCGAGCTGATCATCCTCGATGAGCCGACGAACGGCCTCGATCCCGCCCAGCGCTCGGAGATGCTCGAGGTGATCCGCCGCGTCTCGCAGGATCTCGGCGTCCGCGTGCTGATCTCGTCGCACATCCTCGACGACATCCGCCGCACCTGCGACCACGTCGTCGTCCTGCGACAGGGCCGCGTCACGCTCGATCGCCCGCTGGCCGCGAACGCAGGCGAGGATGACGAGCTCCTGATCGAGACCGTCGGCGATCCCGGAGCACTGCTGACCGCGCTGCAGGATCGCGGCGTCGCGACCGAACCCGCGGGCGAGCAGCGACTCCGCGCCCGCATCGCCCGTGACGAGGATCGCGCCATCGTGCGCGATGCCGCCGCGGAGACCGGCAGCGGCCTGCGGCGCCTGCATCCCGCAGGCCCCTCGATCGAGGACGAGCTGCTGGAGGCGATCGGGTGAGCGCGCGCATCCACGACGTGCGCTACCGGCCGTACGAGGGTGAGGTGCGCGGATCCACCCGACGCGCCGTCGCCTCGATGGCCAAGTGGAGCGCCCTGCGCTCGCTGGGGGCACGCCGTCCGTGGACGGCCAAGGTCGTCCCTGTCGGCCTGATCCTGATCGCCCTCGGCCCGGCCGTCACGGTCCTCGGCCTGAAGGCCCTGCTCGGCGGCGAGATCGCGGAGCAGCTGCCGACGGATGTGGTGCCGTACGCCTTCTACTACACGTTCATCGGGTTCGCGATCTGGGCGTACGCCGCCATCGTCATCCCCGAGACGATCTGCCCGGACCGCCGCAGCCGCGTGCTCGACCTCTACCTGTCCACGGCGATGAGTCCCCGCGAGTACGTGCTCGGCAAGATCGTCGCCTCGCTCGTGCCGCTGCTGGCCGTGACCATGCTGCCGCTGCTGATCCTGTACGTCGGCAACGTGTTCTTCGCCACGCACCCGCTCGGCTACATCGAGAGCCACCTGCGGGAGGTGCCGGCGATCATCGGCGGCGGTCTCCTGATCGCCTTCGTCTACACGCTGATGGGGCTGGCGGTGGCGTCCCTGACGAGCCGTCGCGCCTTCGCGAGCGTCGGGTTCATCCTGCTCATCGTGATCTCCGGCATGGTGTCCGGCGTGCTGGCGGAGGTCGCCGATCTCGGCAACAACGCCCGCATCCTCAACCTGCAGGCACTGCCCGTGTGGCTCGCGCAGATCATGATCGGCGGCGAGCAGATCACCGGCGGCGACGGACCGTTCGTCGCCGCGAATCGCCCAGAGCTCGCACCGCTGCTGGTCGCCAACGCGATCGTCGTTGCCGTGTGTGTCCTGGTGCTGGCCCTGCGCTACCGGCGGCGTGGCGCATGACGCCGCTGCTCGAGTTCGACCGCGTCTCCAAGTGGTACCGCGACACCGTGGCCGTCGGCGACGTCTCGTTCGCGATCGAGCCCGGCGTGACCGGATTGCTGGGCCACAACGGCGCGGGGAAGTCGACCGCCATCCGCCTTGCCGCAGGGCTTGCGCGCCCCGACGAGGGCACGGTCCGCATCGACGGGCGGGACCCTCGCCGCAGCGGCGAGGCCCGCGCGCTGCTCGGGCTGGTGCCCGATGGCGATGGCGTCTGGTCGGGGCTGACCGCCCGGGGCTTCGTCGAAGCCTGCGCCCGCCTGCGCGGCGTACCTCAGCCGCGTGCTGCGGCGGCAGCGGCCCTCGCGACGGTCGATCTGACCGACGTCGCCGAGCGCGACGTCAAGGGCTTCTCCCAGGGCATGCGCCAGCGCGTCAAGATCGCCCAGGCGCTCGTCCACCGCCCGCGCGTGCTGATCCTCGACGAGCCGCTCAACGGGCTCGACCCCCAGCAGCGGGAGAGCGTCATCGCGCTGCTCCATCGACTCGGCGCCGAGGGCGTCGCCACCGTGTTCTCCAGCCACGTGCTGGGCGAGGTGGAGCGCGTGGCCGACCGCGTGCTCGTGCTCGTGAACGGCCGGCTGGTCGCCGAGGGCTCGCCGCCGGCGCTGCGGGCGCTGATGGAGGAGCGCCCGCGCCGCATCCGCGTGGAGACGGATCGCCCGCGCCCGCTGGCCGCCGCGATCGCCGAGCTCGAGGGCGTGCAGCGCGTCGAGGTCGAGGCGACGTCGCTGCTCGTGGCGACGAATCGCCCCGACGAGCTGGCTCTTGCGCTGCCGGGGCTGGCGCGCGACGTGGCCGCCGAACTGCGCGCCGTCGAGCCGACGGATGAGGATCTGGAGAGCATCTACGCCTACCTGACCGAGCGGGCCCGCGGAGTCCGCCGATGACCGTCACCGTGATCACGATCCGCGCGCTGCTGCTGCGCCGACGGTCGCTCGCGCTCCTGCTCCCCGTCGGCGCCGTGCCGTTCTTCGTCCTCCTCTCCGTGCTGCGCGGCGACGTGACGCCGGACACGCAGGCGATCATCGTGGGCCGCCTGCTCGTCTCGACCGTGGCGCCGCTCGTGGCACTCGTGCTGGCCGTCACCGCGATCGGCGACGAGCGCGAAGGCGGCACCATCGTGTACCTCGCCACCGCCCGCCTGTCGCGGCTGCGCATCGTCGCCGAGAAGACGCTCGCCGCGGCGGTCTGCGCGATCGTGCTGCTGTCCCCGGCGCTCGTGGCCGTGACGTACCTCGGCATCCACCTCGGGGTCGGCGGCGACAACATCGCCCGGGCCCTCGCGGGAACGGTGCTGATCGCCACCGCCTACGCGGCCGTCTTCATCGCCGTCGGACTGCTGCTGCGCCGCGCCCTGATCGCCGGCATCATCTACATCCTGATCTGGGAGGGCTCGATCGCCACGGTCGCGCCCTCCGCGGAGCGCTTCAGCCTGACCGCCTGGGGCCGTGCGATCACCGATGGCGGCCTGTACGGTCTCGAGTCCGGGCTCGTCCCCACGTTGTCGGCGCCGAGCGGTGCGATCGTCCTCGTGCTCACGACGATCGCCGCTGTGCTCGTCGCCGGCTGGCGACTCGGACGCATGGACCTGCCCTGACCGCTCGCTTCCTGAGAATCCCTCAGGAAGCCCTCGTGAGATTTTGGGTGCCTGGCCGTCTCCGGTGTAGTCAATCCACCTGGAGTCGTCCATGGACATCCCGCACATCACCCGTCGCAACCTGATCGCCACCGCCGTCACCGGCGGTGCCGCCGCGCTGCTCGCCCAGCCCGCCGGCCTGATCGACAGGGCCGCCGCTGCAGTCGATCCGGCCTGCGATCCCCACGCCGCCGTCGATCCGTTCGGGATCCACCAGGCTGGCATCACCACGCCCGCACCGGAGCATCTGCAGCTCGCGGCCTTCGACCTCGTCGCCGGCACCACGCGCGCGCAGCTGATCGAGCTCCTGCAGGAATGGCAGGCGGCGATCACGCTGCTGACCCGCGGGCAGCCGCTGCCGGACGCGGCGCGGCCCGACGAGGCGCCGGCAGACACCGGCGAGGCCCTCAGCCAGCGCGCCGACCAGCTGACGATAACGATCGGGTTCGGCCCCTCGCTGTTCGACGACCGTTTCGGCCTGGCGCCCCAGCGCCCCGCCGCGCTTGTGGACCTGCCCGCCTTCGCCGGTGACGCGCTGGTGCCCGCCCGCTCGGGCGGCGACCTGTCGGTGCAGTGCTGCGCGGGCACCCGCCTCGTCGCCGAGCACGGGCTGCGCACGCTGGCGCGTCTGGCAGCCGGTCGCGCCGTTGTCCGGTGGACACAGGCCGGGTTCAACGAGCCGCCGGCGAATCCCGCGGATGGCTCCGGCCGCAACCTGTTCGGCTTCAAGGACGGCACGGCCAACCTCGACCCGACGGACGCGACGCGGATGGCCCGCAACGTCTGGGTGGATCCCGCCGACGGTCCAGTGTGGCTGGCCGGCGGCACCTATCAGGTGTACCGCCGCGTCGTGATGATCATGAAGACGTGGGACGAGAGCGTCCTCTCCGAGCAGGAGGACGTGATGGGACGGCGTCGCGCCAGCGGGGCGCCCTTCGGCGGTACGCGAGAGACGGATCCGGTGCGCAACGAGCTGACACCGCTCACATCGCATGTGCGCGTGGCGAACCCCCGCACGGGCACCGAGAGCGAGAACGAGCGCATCCTGCGCCGCGGCTACTCGTTCCACGATGGCCTGGCCGCCGACGGGTCCTTCGACGCCGGTCTCGCCTTCATCGCGTACCAGCGCGATCCGCGTCGGCAGTTCATCACGATGCAGACCCGGCTGGCCGCGAACGATGCGCTCAACGAGTACATCACCCACACGGCCTCGGCGATCTTCGCGATCCCACCGGGTACGACCACGACCGGCTACGTGGGCGAGACGCTGCTCGGCGCCGCGCCGCCACGCGTCACGCAGCCGAACCCGGCCGCCGACCTGCGGGCACCAGCCCCGGCCACGCCCGCCGTCCCGGCGCCGCCGAGCCCCGCTCCGCCCGTCGCCGCGCCGGCGCCGACGCGGCCGCCGCGGTCGAAGCAGCGCAAGACGCGCCGCCCGCTGCGCAGGCGACGCTGATTACCCGGGCCGGGTCTCGGCCCCGGGGGCGTGCGCCATACTGAGGCCGTGACCACGGACACGCTGAGTCTCGCGCTCGACAATCTCATGTCGCCGCCCGTGCTCGGATTCGCGCTCGGCCTGCTCGCCGTCGCCGTGGGCGGCGATCTGCGCCTGCCCGATGCCGTCTACCAGTTCCTCTCGATGTACCTCCTGCTGGCGATCGGCATCAAGGGCGGCGTGGCCCTCCGCGAAGCAGGCCTGCACGAGGTGGTCGTCCCCGTCGTCGCGGCAGTGGTGCTGGGGCTGCTGATCCCCCTTCTCGCCTTTCTCGCGCTGCGATTGCTCACGCAGCTGGGCCCGCTCGACCGCGGCGCGATTGCCGCGCATTACGGCTCGACGTCGCTGGTGACCTTCACCGCGGCGCTTGTCTTCCTCGAGGCCTCTGCGGTCGCCTTCGACGGCTACGTCACGACGCTGCTGGCCGTGATGGAGGTGCCCGGCATCGTCGTCGGACTGCTCCTCGCCGGCCGTGGCGCTGGACGCACGGTCTCGTGGGGAGCTTCGCTGCGCGAGATCCTCGCCGGCAAGTCCGTGCTCCTGCTGCTCGGCGGACTCGTCCTCGGTGCGCTGACGGGACCCGCCGGCTATACCCGTATCGAGCCCTTCTTCGGTGCGCTGTTCGTCGGGGTTCTCACCCTGTTCCTGATCGAGCTCGGCACGCTGGCCGGGCGCCGCATCGGGGACCTGCGCACCGCCGGGCCGGGGCTGCCGATCTTCGCGATCGCGTTCCCCATCGCGATGGGCGCGCTCGGCGTGGGCTTCGGCGGCGCCTTGGGGCTCTCCGTCGGCACGGCGACGGTGCTCGGCGTGCTCTCGGCGAGCGCGTCGTATATCGCCGCGCCGGCCGCGGTGCGCCTTGCCCTGCCCGAGGCCAATCCCGGCCTCTACCTGACCGCGAGTCTGGGTATGACGTTCCCGTTCAATCTCGTGATCGGCATCCCCCTGTATCTGGCGATCGCGGAGGTGGTGATCGGATGAGCGCACGCAGCAGCGTCCACCTGGTGACGATCGTGTCGGAGGCGATCCTGGAGGATCGCCTGCTGCGCGATCTCCGCACCGCCGGCGCCACGGGCTGGACGCTGTCGGTGGCCCGCGGTGCCGGTCCGCGTGATCGCCGCGTCGGCGATCTGGAGGGCGGCAACGTCCGCATCGAGGTGCTCTGCTCCGCTGACGTGGCGGAGGCGATCATGCAGCGTCTCGCCGAGGCGTACTTCCCGCACTACGCGACGATCGCCTGGACCACCACCGTCGAGGTGATGCGCGGCGATCGCTACGCGTGAGCCGGCGCGCCCGGCGCCGTCACGGTCGACCGAGTGGAGCCAAGCGGGATCGAACCGCTGACCTTCTGGCTGCCAGCCAGACGCTCTCCCAGCTGAGCTATGGCCCCGGGGAACCGCAGAATAGCAACGACCGACGGCGAGGCCGCCGCTACGCCTCGGCCGGTGCCTCCTCGACGTCGCGATGGGGCACCTGACCCCACAGCTCGTCGAGGCGGTACAGCTCGCGGGCCTCGGGATCGAAGACGTGGACGACGATATCCACGAAGTCGATCAGCACCCACTGCCCCTCCTTCATGCCCTCGGTCCGGACGGGCAGGAGGCCGTGCTCCTTCTTCAGCTTGAAGGCCACCTCCTCCGCGATCGCCTGCACCTGGCGGGTGTTGCGCCCGCTCATGACCACGAAGAAGTCGGTGTAGTCGACGACCCCTCGCATGTCGAGCAGGACGATGTCCGTCGCGAGCTTCTCGGCGCCGTACTCGGCGGCCAGCTCGGCGAGCTGCGCGCTGTCGCTCAGCGGATGTCCTCGATGCACGTCATGCCGTGAGGGTATCACCCGCGGCGTTCCCCGCAACCGCTTGTTCACGCGCGGTAGAGGCCGAGCTCGGCGATCAGGGCCTCGACGCCGGGCGAGACGAGCCCGTCGATCGACTGCCCCGCGGCGACGCGGCGACGGATCTCGGTGCTGGAGATGTCGACCACCTCCATCGCGATCTCCTCCACCCCGGGATCGAGGTCGAGGACGGAGCCCGCACGCGGGGCCACGGCGAGCGATGCCAGGCGGCGGATTCCTGCCGGGTCGTGCCAGGTGTCGAGAGCGGCGTACTGATCGGCCCCGAGCAGCAGCACAAGCTCTGCCGCGCCGACCTGCAGCGCGAGGAGGGCCAGCGTGTCCGCCATGAACGACGGCCCCGGACGCTCCACCTCGATCGCGGAGGCCTCCAGCACCGGCTCGTCGGCCGCAGCCGCCTCGGCGAGCCGCAGGCGCGTGCGGGCATCCACCGCGGGCTCGTCCCGGTGGGCGGGCGTCCCCGTGGGGATCAGGAGCACGCGCTCGAGTCCCAGCTGCTCGGCCGCGCAGCGCGCGAGCGTGGCGTGACCCCGGTGCGGCGGGTTGCAGATCGAGCCGAGCACGCCGATCCGGCTAGACACGGAACGGCACCTCGCGGTCGCCGATCTTCACGATGATGCCCTTCTTGGCTCCGGCACGGACCATCAGCGGCAGCAGGCGCCGCTCCTCGATGTAGTCCCAGAGCAGCTGCTGGGCGTAGTCGTCGGTCGCCTTCTGGACCGCGTCCTCAATGGGCGTGCCGACGATGCGCACGCCCGTCTCGTCGCGCAGGACGCGCACCTGCGAGCCCCCGGTGCGACCCGGGCGGTAGACGAGGTACTGCGCCAGCTGCTCCTCGACCTCGGGCTCGGCCTCGGGCTCGGGCACCACGCGCGCGAGCGTGCTGAGCAGCTCCGGCACACCCTCGCCGGTGGCGCACGAGACGGGAACCAGAACCAACGCGCCAGTCTCGTCGGCGCGCAGAACGTTCCGCATCGCCGGGACGTCGCCGAGGGCCGTAAGCGCGTTGGTGAACGCACCGATCCGCTCGGCGCGATCCTCCTCGGGGATCAGGTCGATGCGGTTGAGCACGATGATGCGCGGCCGCAGCGCCAGCGCCTCCTGATAGTTCGCGAGCTCGGTGTGGATCGCCACGAAGCCGGCGACGGCCTCGTCCACGTCCAGGCCAGCGTCCACGACGTGCAGCAGCAATCGCGCGCGTTCGAGGTGGGCGAGGAAGTCCAGCCCCAGCCCGTGCCCCTCGGCCGCCCCCTCGAGCAAGCCCGGCACGTCCAGGACCGTGATCTGCCGGTCCACGGCGAGATCGACCACGCCCAGGACGGGCTCGATGGTGGTGAACGGGTAGTCCGCGACCTTGGGCTTGGCGTTCGAGATGCGGCGCAGCAGCGACGATTTGCCGATGTTGGGGAAGCCGAGCAGCGCGGCGTCGGCCAGCAGCTTCAGCTGCAGCGTGAGCGTGAGCTCCTCGCCGAGGCCCCCGAGCTCCGCCGTGCGCGGCGCCTGGCGCACGGCCGTGCGGAAGCGCCGGTTGCCCGAGCCGCCTCGCCCACCGTGCGCGATGATCGCCGTGGCACCGGGCTTGGCGAGATCGACGATCAGCGTCTCCTCCTCGTCCAGCACCTGCGTGCCTACGGGTACGGGCACGACCAGGTCGACACCCATGGCGCCCGTGCGGTTGGACCCCTCGCCCCCGTGGCCGTCGTCGGCCGTGAGGTGCGGATGGTGCCGAACGGCCGTCAGATCACGCAGCGAGGCGTCGGCGACGAGCACGACGCTGCCGCCGTTGCCACCGTCACCGCCGGACGGGCCGCCCCGCGGCACGAACTTCTCGCGCCGGAACGCCACGGCGCCATCGCCACCGCGTCCCGCCGCGACGTAGATCGTCGCCCGGTCGGAGAACACGGGCGGCTCCCGGCTTAGGCCTCGGTCGAGACGACCGAGATGATGCGCTTGCCGCGCCGCTGGCCGAACTCGACGATGCCGTCCTGCGTGGCGTAGATCGTGTGGTCCACGCCGAGGCCGACGCCGGCACCCGGGTTGAACTTCGTGCCGCGCTGGCGAACGATGATGCCGCCGGCGCGGATCGTCTGTCCGCCGAAGACCTTCACGCCGAGCCGCTTGGACTGGGAGTCGCGGCCGTTCTTGGAGGAGCCGAGGCCCTTCTTATGCGCCATTGTCAGCCTCCTTGGCCGGGGTGCTCTTGCCGAAGGCGATCGACTCGATCTCGATCACGCTCTGCCGCGAACGGTAGCCCATGCGGCGCGAGCTGCTCTTCTTCGCCCTGTACGTGCGGATGTTGATCTTGGGGCCGAGCTTGTGCTCGCGCACGCGCGCCGAGACCTTGACGCCCTTGCAGGCGTCGGCGGTGGCGGCGGTCTTCTTGCCGTCGGAGGCGAGGACGACGTCGGGCGTGAACGTACCGCCCTCGTCGACCGCCAGGCGATCGACGACGAGGTACTCGCCCTTGGTGACGCGGTACTGCTTACCGCCGACTGCGATGACTGCGAACATGGTTGACCTCAAGACGGGCCGCGACGTGCGGCAACGGGCGGGAACGTAGCAGAGAAGCGGGGCACGAGGCTCCGCTCCCCTGCCACCTGATCAATCGTCCTTGCCGAGGATCCTGCCGAGCAGGCCCTTCTTCTTCTTGGCCGGGGCCTTCGGCTTCGGCTCGGCCGCCGGCTTCGCATCGCCCGCCGGCTTGTCGCCCCGCGGCGCCCGCGGTGCGCGCGGCTTGGGCTCGGCCTTCGCAGCGGCGTCGCTCTGGGGGCTGTCGCCACCGTCGGCAGCGGCACCTGCGGTGCTGCGGCTGCCGGACGAGCGGCCGCGTCCGCCACGGCTGCGGCGGCGCTTCGGACGGGCGGGAGCATCGCCGTCGGCCGGGGCGGCGGCGGTGTCCGCCTCGCCGGCGTCGGCCGCGTCGCCGCCGCCGTCGCCATCGGAGGACTCCCCCGCCTCGCCCGTGCCGGTACGACGGCGCGCGCCGCCACGACGGCCGCGACGACGGCGCTTGCGCGGCGCGCCATCGGCCGTCGCCTCGCCATCATCCTCGTCGCCGTCCTCATCGGACTCGGCGTCGACCTCCACGGACTCATCGCCGTCGGCCTCGGCGGCGCGCTCGGCGGCCGTCTTGCGGCGGCTGCGCGGACGCTTCGGCTTGACCACCGGGTTGCCGTCCTCATCGAGCAGAACGGCGTCCTCGGCGACCTCGGGCTCGATCGGCTTGTCCAGCGGCTCGGTCTCCTCGCCGACGCTGGCGGTCATGTCGCCCGTCGGCGTGTCGATGGTGGCCGACGGCGTGCGGCTGCGCTTGCCCTTGCGCTTCTTGCCCTCGAGGTCGATGCGCTCGCCGACGAGCCGCGGCGGCTCATGCACGTCGGAGCGGGGATCGACCATCTTGATCATCTCCTCCTCCGTGATCGGCGCGGCATCGAGCAGCACGGCGTGCGCCTCGAGGCGGCCGACGCGCTCGATCTTGATCTTGTGCGTCTCGCCCAGGTACGGACCGGCGCCGGCGACGACCACGCGGTAGCCGCCTTCCATCACGGTCACGGCGTCCGCGGCCTGGTACATGTGCGGCTCGCTCAGCGCCACCTCGAGCTCCTGCCCGATCTCGACGGGAATGGCGTCCTCGAGCACCTCGCTGATCTTTCCGTGCTTGACGAACTCGCAGCGCTCGCGCGGCACGTCATCGCGGGCCACGATCGAGAAGTGCTTGCCGGTGTCCTTCTCCAGCTCCTCGAGGCGCGTGCCGCCGGGGCCGATCATGCGTGCGGCGACCTGCGCGTTGACCTCCACGAGGAAGGCCTCCGAGCCGGAGAGCGTCGCCTGGCGGCGGAGCGTGCGGAGGTTGTCGAGCGCGATCGTCTCATCGCTGAGGACGCGGCCCTCGCCCGCACAGCACGGGCACTCCGTCGTCATGATCTCGCGCACGCCGTCGGTGACGTTCTGGCGTGTCATCTCGACGAGACCGAGCGGGCTGATCGAGACGAGATAGACCTTCGAGCGGTCCTTCGCGAGCTCCTCCTTGAGCGCGGCGATGACCTGGTCGCGGTTCGTCTTGGACTCCATATCGACGAAGTCGATGACGATGATGCCGCCCAGGTCGCGCAGCCGCAGCTGCCGGACGACCTCGCGGGCGGATTCCAGGTTGTTGTGCAGAATCGTGTCCTCGAGCCGTCCCTTGCCGACGAAGCGGCCGGTGTTGACGTCGACGATCGTGAACGCCTCGGCGT
>CAZPQP010000002.1:0-33479 GCA_964588635.1 uncultured Bifidobacterium sp. | reverse complement strand
TCATGATTGATTGCCCTCCGCGAGCAGATCGAAGAGGCTGCGCTGACGCGGGTCCGCGGCGGGCGCAGGCGTCGCCGCACGGGCGCGGACTCGCACGGGCGCGGTGAGGTTCTGCCCGCGCAGGATCATCCGCAGCGCGGCGGCCAGCGAGACAGAGTGCGCGTCGGCGAGGCGTTGGAGAAACGCCTTGTCATTGTCAGACAGGCGGATCAGAAGAGGCTGCTTTCGTGGTGCTCCCATGCGAAAGCGATATCACAGTGATATCGGTCTGTCTAGGCCTGAGCGTGACGGCACGCAGCCGCGACGGCCGGGTGCTCCCCCTCGGGCGCGCGCTCTGACGACCAGCGCACGGCGGGGGAGCGCAGCTGCGACACCACGCTCTGCTGGCGCAGCAGGATCTCCCTCGGTGCCTCGGTGGCGGTCTGCAGGGCCAGCGCGCGCTCGACGCCCTCGAGGGCCGCAGCGTGCGCCGTCGAGGCCGTCGAGGCCCACCGCAAGAGCTTGCGCTGGCCGAGGCGCTCGACGCAGAGCGCGACGATCGCTCCCTCGGCCGTGAGGACCACGCCGACGCCGATCACATAAGGCGTCACTCCAGCGCTCCCTCTCTCGCGCGGGCGATTGCAGCGCGGGCCTCGTCGACGCTGCGGACCACAGCACAGAAACCGCCGAAGCGCCGCACGACGAGCGCCCACGACCGCTGCTCGGGCGAGAGGCGTCCCGTGGGGGTCTTGACCTCCAACGCGACGAAGCGACCGGCGAGGCAGCCGATCAGGTCGGCGCTCCCCGGCGCGAGACCATAACGCACGCGTGCGCCGCGCTCGTGCAGCGCAACGCCGACGTTGTTGCGCCAGAGCACCAGATCGGGCTCGGCGGAGAGTGCGACGCGGATGGCGTCCTGCAGTGCTCCCTCACTCATGATTGATTGCCCTCCGCGAGCAGATCGAAGAGGCTGCGCTGACGCGGGTCCGCGGCGGGCGCAGGCGTCGCCGCACGGGCGCGGACTCGCACGGGCGCGGTGAGGTCAGGCGTAGCGTGCGTGAGCCGTTGACGGGCGATCTCCGCGAAGCGCGCATCACGCTCGACGAGGATGACGCGACGGCCCTCCGCGAGAGCCGCGACGCCCGTGGTGCCGGAGCCGCCGAATGGGTCGAGCACGACGTCTCCGGGGCGCGTCACAAGGCGGACCAACCACCGCATGAGCGCAATGCTCTTGACCGTCGGGTGGTTGTTGGCCTGCGGCCCCGCTATCGCGTTGACGATGCGGTCGCCACACTGAGAGTGGTCGTTTGTGCCGTTGTCAGTCAGGCCGCAGGCGGCGCAGTAGCGAGTGCGGTTGTTGCCGCTGGGCGTCTCGCGCGGCACGGCGTCGAGGCTTACCCCGGCGTCCCGCTCCGCGCGGCTCGGCTTCGCGTGGTACCCGAACAGCGCGCCCTCGTCGGCTGGGAAGCAGGGGAAGAAGCGCGAGGCGGTGCCGCGGTCGCCGAGGGTCTCGTGCTCCCGCATGACGGTCCCCGTCCAGCCGGAGGGCATCGCGTCGACCCGAACCTCCCGGCCGCGCTTGCCGCCGCTGGTGAGCTCCCGGCTCTGCGCGTCGAGTTCGCGCACGGGGCACCCCTCGACGCACTCCCACGCCTCGACGGTCTCGGTGCCGTCGGGGTCGCAATGCTTGACGCAGGCAGATCCGTCCGAGGATCCGCTGCCGTATCCGAGTGGGGCCTTGCGAGTGCCGTTGGCGCTCCACGCCGTCTGCACCCGCCGCTCTCCGACGCAGACGCACCCCGGCGCGTGGGAGAACACGACGTTGGGCGGATAGCGGCCGACGTTGGGGTTGTGGCCGTCCTCGGCGCCGGTTTCGCGACTGAGAAGGCTGTAGCCCTGCGCCGTCGACAACGACCCCGGCACGCGATTGCTCACGCCCACCCTGCACGCGTCGATGTTCAACGCCGTGCTGCGCCCGTTGCGCGCGATCCACCACGTCTCTGCGGCGGGCTTCAACTGCGACGCTCCCTTGGGCCAGCCGGTGCCGAAAAGGTGCGTCACCGTGTTTTCGATCGACCACCCCGCATCCTCGACGGCGCAGCCCGTCCAGTGCGACGTCCGCGGAAGCGACCACACCAGCGCGCGACCGCCGTCGCGCGTCGCGGCGCGAGCGTGCCCGAGCACCTCCGCGAGCCACGCGACCCACTGCGCGCGCCCGCCTTTGTCGCGGTCCCACTCCGCGCCCATGAACGCGATGCCCGAGGGCGGGTCCGTCACAAGCGCGTCGATACACGCCGCAGGGAGGGCGCGGACGACGTCAAGCGCATCGCCCTCGACGACGCACCATCGCGCCTTGCCCTCGATCACGTCTGCTGGTGTCACGACGCCCTCCGTGTCTTCGGCCAGAAACCAAACCGCTCTTTGAACCTCACGCCGACCCACCCGGGCTTATAGCCCTTCTGTCGCGCGATCTGCTCGAGGCGCCGCAGCTCGGCGTCGCGCTGCGACGGCGTCGAGGTCGGAAGCACTGCGCGGAGCTCCTGCCTGAGGATCGCCACGCGCTCTGGCGGTGGCCACGGCGCGCCGCAGCGACGGCACACGGGCCCGCGCCGCACGTATTCGAAGACGGCCCCGCAGCGGTCGCACGTCGACAGCGACTCTCGATCGCTCTTCGGCTTGACCTCCCTCTGCCCGCGCGAGAGCTCCCACTGACGATCCTCGTCGGGCAGGCCGTGCTCGTGCGCCGCGCCAGCGAGGTCGAGCAAAAGACAGCGCTTGTCGGTGCGGCCGCCGGTCCTGCGCACCCTGCCGATCGTCTGCAGATAGACGGGCAGGCTGCCGCAGCCTCTCGCGAGCACGCATACCTCGGCGCGCGCGCTGTCCCAGCCCTCGGTGAGCACCGCGCAGTTCGACACCACGTCGAGCTCCCCGGCCTCGAAACGCCGCAGAATCTCGTCGCGCTGCGCCTTCGGTGTCGAGCCGTCAATGTGCGCCGCGCGCTCGCCGAGAGCAGCAACGGCTTCGCGCGACTCCGCGATCGTCGACGTGAAGATCACCGCCGGGCGCCCGCCTCCGTGCTGCAGCCACGCCTCGGCGGGCGACGCTCCGATCGCGCTCTGCAGGCGCCCTGCGGGCGCGATCACGTCGATCGGTGCGAGGTGTCCAGCCGCGACGAGCTCGGCCACGCTGATCGGCGCGATTAACTGCTCGAAAGCGTCTCCCAGCGGCGCGCCGTCCGAGCGCTCGGGCGTCGCCGTCAGCCCAAGGTGCCAGGCAGCCGGATATTGCGCGCGGATCTCGCGATACGTCTCTGCGGCGCAATGGTGGGCCTCGTCCCAAAACAGGAGGTCAGCCGCCGGATGCTGCTGCCTCGCGACGAGCGTCTGCACCGAGCAGACCTGCACGGGCGCGTCGACGCGCACTTCGTCGGCCATCACGACGCCGCAGGGCACGCCGGCCGCCAGCAATCGTCGGTGCGTGTCCAAGACAATCTCGCGCCTGTGGACCAAGAACAGGCAGCGACGCCCTCTCGCGACGGCCCACGCGATCAGTTGACTCGCTGTGGCAGTTTTCCCAGCGCCGGTCGGCAAGACCAGCAGGACGGCCTTGCGCCCGCGCCGATAAGCCGCGCGCACGAGGTCGATCGCGCGGAGCTGGTAGTCCCGCAGGATCACGGGATCACCGACTCCACAGCGAGACGCGTCGCGAGGGTCAGCGGGCCCTGCGGGAGATGCTCGGTCCACTCAGCCGCCGCGCGCGCGGCGTCGCCAGCAGCCCCCTCGGGCGCGCGTCCGGCCGCAGCGATATCGACGGCCGCGAGAGCCAGCAGCCACGGCTCGCACGGCAGGCGGTCGAGTCCTTGGATCGCACGCCACAGCGTGACCCATCGGCCGCGTCGACCGTGGTGAGAGACCTCGTCGAGCAGCGCCTCGGGATAGAGCGCCCGCAGCCGTGCGCCGCGCTGAGACGCGATCCCTGCTGCGCGCAGTCGACGTCCCTGCGTCGACTGGTCTCGACCTCGCGACCGGCACCATTCGCCGACGGAGAGCACACGCCGGACGCGCTGCGCATAAAGCGCCTCGAGCTGGTCGACGTCGCAGCCCAGACGCAGGACCGAGCACGTCTCCCGCACGACGCAGCAGGCGCGCCGGTCGAGCCGGATCCCGCAGGACTCGGCGAAGCGCTGCGCAGTGATCCCGCTGATCCCGAGGCGTCGACCGGCCTCGGACAGCGGCGCCGCCCGCGCGCTTGCTGGCGGGAGGCCGAGGTCCTTCGCTCGCGCGAGGATCGCCATGCCGGTTCGACCGAGGCGCTCCCGCAGGACGCGCGACGAGAGCTCCCCCCACTCCCGCAGCAGGAGCGCGTCCTCCGCGGGAGTCCACCGTTGCCGGTGGCGACGGCGGCATCTAGGCAGGTGTCCCCCTTGCGGCGCGTTCACAGCGTGCCCTCCGGCAGCCACGCCTCCACGCGGACATAACGCTTTGTCTCGCGCTCGAGCAGCACGGCGTGCTCGGCACTGATCCGACGCTGATCCCCTCGGATCAGGTCGGCCAGCTGCTGGCGAGAGATCCCGGTGCGCTCAGCCAGTTCGGGGAGGGTGAGGGAGTGCGCGACGAGCCACTGCCACAGCAGGACGGCGCCGCGCGACGACGATTCGGTCGGTCTGACTCTCATGGTCGCGCATCATAGGTGCTCTGCAATACCGTGTCAATCTTCACCGAAAGTGTTGACACGGTATCGGGCCCGACCTAGGCTGCTCCACAGGGAGACGACGACACATGCACTACACCGACCTATGCCGCGCCTGTGGATCACCGACCGCCGAACTCGACCTCCGCGACGTCCATGGTGACGTCGCTGCGGTGCTCGAGGTGCGCGACGGCGCCCTCGTCTGTCGCTGGTGCGAGGACCGCGCCGAGCGCGCTCTCGATCAGGCTGACGAGGACCTGACTCTCGCCAGCGACCCCGATTTCGTGACCGTGTGCGATGCGCGTCGCGACGGGTGGATTGCGGCCATCGAGGCCGAGACCGCCGAGCAGTGGGCCGCGATCGTGCGCGTTGGCGCCGACGTGCTCGACGCCGAGGCGACACTGGCATAAAGCCCCGAGGGCCTCGGCCCTCCGGTGGCCGCTCGGGCGCAGACGATCCCCTCCGATCCCCTCGCTGCCCAGCCCGAGCCGCCACCGGAGTCCCGAGACGGGATTCCGCAAGGGAGACGACGATGATGAATGGAATTGCAATCCGTAGCCTCGACGACGTGGAACGCCTCGCGAAGATCGCGGTGGCGAGCGGCTATACGGCGTGCAAGCGGCCCGAGGAGGCCGCCATGCTGATCATCACCGGGCATGAGCTCGGGCTGTCGCCCGCGCAGAGCCTCCGGGGGATCTATGTGGTCAACGGCCGCCCGGTGCTGAGCGCCGATCTCATGGTGGCCGTGGTGAGGCGCAGCGGGTTGTGCGAGTCGTGGCGCACCGTCGAATCGACGGCCGAGCGCTGCACGATCACCACCCGCCGCAAGGGCGAATCCACCGACGCCACGAGGACGTGGACGGCTGCCGACGCAAAGCGCGCGGGCGTGTCTGGCAAGGGCATCTGGCAGAGCTATCCCGCGACGATGCTCCGCCACCGCGTCGCTGCGGACCTCGCGAGGGAGGTTTACCCCGACGTCCTGCTGGGCCTTTATGACCCGGAGGAGCTCGGCGGGGAGCCCGAGGTCGAGGGTCCGGTCGAGGCGCCGCGCGCGGTGCTCGTCGAGCTCCCTGACGACGCCCAGCGGGTCGCGACAGCAGCCCTCGAGGCGCGCGGTCTCGCGTCGCCGGATCCCGAGGCCGACGACCCCGCCGAGGCGCTGATCCGTGACCTCCGCGACAGCGCCGAGGCGTGCACCAGCGTCGCGGGCCTCGCGTCGCTGTGGCAGGCCGCACGCACCGACGTGGCCGCGCTCGACGAGCGTCCGGCGCAGGAGCGCTGCTGGCGGGTGCTCGTCGGCCGTGCGAAGGCCCTCGGTGAGACGATCACCTCTCTCAAGGCAGCGATCGCAGCGCAGGGGGTGGCAGAGTGATCCGCCTCTTCGGATGGGCCCTCGCGATCGTCGGCGCGGTCTCGGCCGCGGGCCTGTCGCTGCAGGGCGCCTCGACGCTCGGTGCGTGGGCGATCTGCGTCGCTGGGGCCGTCGTGGCCCTCGCCCCGGAGGTCGAGCAGTGAGCGCCGCCGAGGCGCTGGCCGCGCTGCTGGCGCTCTTCGCGCACGTCCTGCATCGCCCCTGCCTCGACGCGCGTCGCGACCAGATCGTCGCGGACGCCGACGAGGCCTCGCGCGACCACCACGTGCCCGTGGCGCTCCTGATCGCCGTGGGGTTCGCCGAGTCCCACCTGGGATGCGCCCCTGCGTCGGGCGGCTGCTGGGGAGCTCCGCGCGACCGAGAGCACCGACGCAGCGCAGGCCGGGCCGACCACGCCGCGTCGGCCCTCGCTCTCGGGCACCGACGATGCGCGACGTGGCCGGGCGCAGTCGCGCACTTCCGCTGCGGGGCGTGCGTCTGCAGGGGGACGTATCCCGCCCGCGTCGTCGGGCTCTGGCGCAGGATCGAGGCGCGGCGGTGACGCGTTATCAGGTCAAGCGCTCGCGGGGGCTCTGCGGTGACTGCGGGCGTGTCGAGTCCGACGCCGCCCGGTGCCCCGAGTGCAAGGTGCGCAACGCCTCCGCGGTCGACGCCGTTTATCGACGCCGTCGCGCCGCAGGGCTCTGCGTTGAGTGCGCCGCGCCGAGCCTGCGGGCTCGGTGCGCCGCGTGCGAGGCGCGCAACGCGAGGACGCGCAGATGACCCTCGCGACCGTGCTCGGGGCGCTCGTCGCCCCTCGTCGCCAGCGTCCGCTCGTGCGCGTGCGCCCCGCGCCGTGGATGATCGCGACGTTTCTGGCGAGGGCTCTGCAGGGGGACGACCTGTGCCGAGCGGTGCACGAGTCCTCGGCGCAGCTGCTGGCGCTGCTCGTCGAGGACGGCGACGACCCTCGGTGCGACGAGGCGATCACACTGGCGATCGCCCTGCGGGACCGTGCCGCAGAGCTCCCCGAGGCTGACCGCGCGCCGGTCGTCGTGGCGCTGCTCAGGGACCTCCTCGACGACGCACCGACGCGCATCGCCGTGGACTTCGACAGGGCCCTCGTCGCGGCCGCCGCGCGCTGCAACACGACCCCGACGGCTCGCCACCGAGGGTTGGCCGTCGAGATCCGCGCTGCTGTGGTGTGGTGATCGTCAGGCGAGCCAGCCCGTGGCGCGCCAGAGCTGGAGGGTCGATCGCGACACGCCGAGAGCCTCGGCGGTCGCTGTAACGCCGTCGAGGTCGACGGCGTGAGAGAGATCCCTGCGGGCTAGGTCGAGGGCCCGCTGCACCGCCCGCAGGGTCGCAGGCTGCAGGGGAGAGCCCTCGGGCTCGCTGGCCGCCGCGAGGACAGCCAGGCAGCCCGAGATCGTCGGGAGGGTCCTCGCCACGGTCAGCAACGCTCGGTGTCGATCCGGATGCGAGCGTGGAGGTCAGTGCCTCCGAATCGCCCCGGCGACGCAATCCGGCCGACGTTGCTGTGACCGGGCAGATCGCCGTGGAAGTGGCAGCCCGGGTAGAGCTTCGCGACCGCGCGATCATAAAGCTCGGCCTCCGTCTCAGTGGCCGGGGATCGCATGCGGGTCGTGCGGGCGGTGCCGTTGCTGCCGAGGGTGCGAATCGTGACGGTGTACAGAGCCATTGTCGTCGTCTCCCTTGTGTTCTGACGGCCATCGTCAGGCGCCGCATGACGGCGCGACACCCCGGAGGGTGTTTCGGCCTGTGGTCAGTCGTCGAAGCGAACAGCGGTGCGACCGGGACGGTCGCCCCACCACCACACCAGCTCCTCGTCCTCGTCGTCAGTGCGACCCGACAGGTCAATGTCGGCATCGCGGAGCGCCTGCGCCCGCGCCTCAACGCTCTCGCCCACGTCCTCGATCTCCGGCGTGAGCCCGAGGTCGAGCGCAATCGCGATGCGGTGCGAGCCCTCGACGGCCACCCAGGCGCGTTCGCACTCGTCCCACCACGCCCGGATCGTGGGCGCCCCGTGCTGGATCATGTGCTCGGTCACTGCGGCGTAATGCTCGGTCTCGGCATCGACAGAGTGCGGGGGGATGATGCGGATAGCCATGGTGTCGTCTCCCTTTCGTCGGTGCGGCACTGCGCCGTCGACGAAGAGAGTTATGCGCCCGATTATTCGGGCGGTCAACACCCTTTCGTCAGAAATCGACGTGGGCGCGCGAAACGCTTGGATATCCGGCCTGAAACGCAATCGCCCCCGACACCGGAGGGAGCGTCGGGGGCGATCACGGCGGCCGAAGGGGGAGACGACTGCGACGCGGATCTTAGCGATCCTTGCGCCCCGCGTCCATAGACCGGATCGCGGGATCGACGCGCACGACAGGGCCGAGGTCGACGTGCGCCGCGCACTGCTCGAGCGCACGCCCGAGGCCGAGCCCGAGGGCCACGCCGACCACGATCGCGACGGCGCCGCGTCTCACACGGGCCCGAGGATTGAGCCGTCGACCCCGACGAGGTGACGCTCGAAACCCGCCGCGATCAGCGCCTCAAACACCAGCGGGCCCGGGTCGCCGGGGCCGCGACCGCCCGAGGCGTCGCGGTGGGCGAGGTGACAGTGCCCGAGGACACCCGCCCACGTCCTGCCGCGACCGCCGAGAGGTCGCCCGGTTTTGCCGTGCTTGGCCCGAGGCGAGACGAGATCGAGCACGGGGCCGAGTTGCGGATATCCGCCGCCGGTCACCAGCACGCGGCGCGGGATCGCGAGGGCGTCGCACGCTGCGATCGTCAGCGCGACGGCGGCCTCGATCTGCGTCGAGGTCAGCACGTCCGGCGCATCCTCTCGCTGCACGAGCTCGGCGCCGACCGTCCACCCGTTGGCCGAGCCTGCGTGCCACGCCGTCCACGTCGCGAGGTCGGCCTGCTGCAGCACGTCGCCATCGGTGTCCGCCGTCAGGTGCCAGCTGACCTCTCGCGCGGTCCTCGCCTGATATCGCGCAAGGGTCTCGGCGTGCGTCGACGCGATCGAGCCCTGCCTCGCGCGAGTCGCGAGGCGGCCCTTCGACGTGTGCCACACGAACGCGAGCACGTCGTCGGCCTGCCTCGGTCCACCGTCGGTCACGCGCGGGGCGCGCGCCGGATCGTCGAGCCATGTCGCGATTCGCACGCCCGGCACCGCCACGCGACGTCCGTCGACGACGAGGCCCGACGGGGCGAGGCCCGCCGCAGCGCGCTCGGGTGTCGTCAGGCGGCCGCTCACGGGATCACCGGGAGGCCCTCGACGCCAGCAGCGACGAGCACAGGCAGACCGCGCCGCAGCGCCGCAACCGGCGGGCAGAGCCCCGCCAGCAGAGTCTGAGCGTGCGACAGCAGCAGCGCCCGCGCGTCGACGACGAGCTCGTCGTCGGCCCCATAAGCGCGCAGGCCCTCGGCCCGCTGCGCCGCGCCGACCAGCGGGTCGAGGCCTCGGCACCACGTCTCGACAGCGAGGTCGCACGCATAAGCGGGCGCCTCGCACGCCAGCACGCGCTCGTCGACGCGGGCGAGATAGACCAGCGGGTGCAGCACGCCACCGCTATCGCCCTGCAGGACGTGCTGCCATTCGTGCAGCAGCGTCCCGACGGTGCTCACGGGGTCCTCGAGGGCCGCGGGCGACAGCGAGATCAGCGGTCGCGAGGTCAGCGAGGCCAGCGCCTCGAGGCCCTCGGCCCCGAGCGCTGAGAAGGGGCGCAGGGCCAGCCCCCCGAGCTCCAGCAGCGCAGGGATCGGCTGCGGGAGCGCGGGCAGACTCACGGACACATATCGCTCGGCGTGGTCGCGCGACCAGCCGTGCCCCGCGATCTGGGCGAGGGCCACGACGTCGAGCACCAGGGCGCGCGCCGGATCGTCGGGCGTGACGACCCGCACGCCGGTTGCCTCGATCGCGCGGCGCAGTGCGTGGGCGTGCTCGTGACGGATGGTGACGCTCACGGTGCACCGCCATCGCGCCGCGCGCAGTGCGCGATCCCGTCGCGCACGACGCACACGCCGCCGATCTCAGCGCACGTCACCACCGGGTCTCCCGAGGCGCGCCAGCTGCGCCCCTCGGCGTTGCAGACCACAGGCGTGTCTCCCTCGCAGCGCTGCTCGCGCGGCGTGCAGTCGCGCGGTCTCGGACACCCGCACGCCGCAGCGCCGACGATCCCGAGGACCACGACGGCCAGCGCCAGGCGCAGGCCCCAGCGGGTCAGCTCGGCACCCGGGTCGACCCCAGCACCGAGGCCCATCACCGAGCCTCCGGAGGCGGCGGCGCCAGAGTCTCGCGCACCGCATCGGCAACCGCGACGGCGCGCGCGGGCGCACGCCCCGACACGATCTGCACGACGGCGGCGACGGCCTTGACCGGGTCCACGCCGAGGGCGCGGAGCAGACGGATCGCGCCCTGCACCCGAGGGCTGCGCTCCCCGAGGGCCACCCACGCCTCCGGGGTGCGCGCACGCAGCAGCAGCACGAGGATCGCGCTGGCGACAGGCCAGAGCACAGGCGAGAGGTCTCTCAAAAGATCGCGCATCACGACACCTTCGCGAGAAGGACTTGGATGTGATTGCCGTGTTCGTGCGAGGTCTTTCGCAGATTGACGACCTCTGTGTTGAGAGCGTCGATGCGACCCTTGTCGACAGTCACCGTTGTGGTGATTGACGACACGTCCGTGCGAAGCGCCTCGATCTTCGCATCGTGCGTTTTGCCACGCTCGCGCGACTCTTCGCGCAGGCTGTCGAGCCCGGCGAGGATGCGACCGAGAGAGACCAGCACCGCTGCGATTGACCCGCACGCGCCGATCAATCCGACGACAACACCGACGATGCTTGCGCCGCTCACGAGGTCACCTGTCTCTCGATAACGGCCCCCGCTGGGATTGCCGTGAGGTCAGCGGTTGAGCCGCGTGTGCCATCGGTGCGGCGAAAAAAATAGATCACGACGCCGACGACAACGCTCGCGCGGAGCGAGTCACGGAGTGCGCGAAAAGGCTGCTCTGTCGGGACTTGTCCTTGATAAGTCGCCACAGGTCACCTCACGAGAGCGCGGGCTCAGTCGAGTCCCACGGCACCCACGCGCCCGCCATAAAGATCCAATAAGACCCGCTCACGGGGCCGAGCGTCTGCCCATTCGCGCGTCCGCCGACAGTGCCCCAGCGAAGGCGATTGCAGGTGCCGATCCATCCCGTGGTGCTGCTCGATGCGCCGGGACGACACGCGAAGATCGGCAGGATCACCTCGCGCAAGGTGTTTGGCGTCAATCCCATTTGAGAGATTGAGCTGGTCTGCGCCGGGGCCATCGTGCCGTTGGCCGTGGTGTTGTATCCGGGGAGGCTTGGCGTTTGGTTTGAGCCAGCGCCCGTGAAGCGTTTGAAGATGTTTGAGCTGATCAGAGCGTTAATCCCGCCCGTCGCACCCGCGAGCCCCGTGGCGTTGTAGTAGCCCCACCAGATATACGGATCGGTGTCCGAGGTGTCGGTAGTCCCCGAGGCAAGCGGCTCGTCGACGAGGAATTGCAGGACGTTGCCACCACCGAGCGTGATGCCGAAGACCGTGAAACCGTAGGGCGCGGCGTTCTCTACAGAGATAAACTGCCGCCACGTGCCAGTGCTCGGAAACGCCTGCGCCGCGCTGAAAAGCGCGCTTGCTGCCGTCGACGTGCCCGCCGTCGTGGCGTTCGGAGTGCCGCCCGTGAAAGCGCTGTTGCTGCGGGAGATCGTCCACGTCTGATCGGCAGCGCCGCGTTGGAAGAGCCACTCGCGCGATCCGTCACTAGCGGCGACGCGGAACCACGCGTTGGAGTTGCCGAGACTGTTGGCTCCAGAGCCGGAGGGGTTGTTGCCATTGCCGACGTTGCCGACATACGGGTTGCTAGTCAGATTGACGTTGTCGGCAGACAGCGTGGTCGCATCGGACCATCGCTTGACGATATAGCCGTTGGCGACGAGCGCCGTGAGCAGCGCGTTGACTGCGACGGTGCCGTTGGCGGGAGACGAGACGCTTGCGACGACTGCCATTGGATCAGCTCCACGAGACTAGAAGGTTGACGCCATAGACGAGCGCATAATCCGATGCGCCGCCGCCGCTTTTTTTGATGCGCAGCTCGTAGATCTTCGCTGCCGCGGGAAGCGACACCGACGCGGTCTTTCGCGTGGCGCTAGTCTCGGTCCACGTCAGCGTTGCCGCCGTCGACGCGTCCGTGGCGTTGTGCAGCGTCAGCGTGCCGGTGACGCCCGAGAGGACCTGGCCGACGGCCTCGAGGGTGAGCGTCGTCGTGCGGCCTGAGATCTCCCACGAGCTCGGCGCGAAGTAACGGCCTCCGATCACCACGTCGACGGTCGACGTCGTGCTCTGCGCTTCGCTCGACAGGTCGATCGCGCTCGTCGAGGCGCCGCCCCCCGAGGCACCGACCTGCTGGCCGTTGACGAAGATCGTCACTGGCCCACCGCTTCGATCGTGGCGCTCGACCCCACCGCGCTGGTCAGCGTCAGCCTGAGCGTCGTGCAGGGCTCGTCGACGATCGTGATCGTGAGACGCCCGGCAGCCGCCAGCGGGATGCCCGTCGTGATCGCGCGGGCGTTGCCAGCGAGCGTCACCGGGATCGTCGCGACGCTCAGCGCTGTGATGGGGTTTGCACCGCTGTTGAGGATCGACACGGTCAGCGCCTTAGCGCCGCCTGTGGCGATATCCACATCGGTCGCGACACCCGCCGCGAGGGCAGTGACGGAGCTTGACCGGAGAGCTTCAAAAGTCGGGATCGTCGCCATGGTCACTCCGAAAAGCCGCGGACGAAGAGGTTGACCAGAAAGCTCGTCGAGGAGCCCGTAACCTCGACCTCGACGCGCTGCGAAGAGTCAGTCTCGATCTCGAAAAACAGATGCTCTCGCGACGCGTTATCGAGCCCAGCAGCCTGAGCGTGCGGCACTTGCACGGTGATCGACGACGTCGTCTCGCCATTGGTGCGAATCGCACTGGCAACCTCGTCACCGCTCGTCGTGTCTTCGTTGATCAGCTGATAGTGCATGTGCACGATTCGCGCGTGCGGCGGGAGATATGCGCTGAGATCAAGGTCCGTGAAGGCCTGCGTCGTCAGATAAGACGCCGCTGCAGTCCCGTGGCCCCCCGCTGCCGAGAAGCGATAGAGATATCGACCGCGCACTGCGCGCACCGGAATCGGCGCGCCAGAGCCGTTTGCCCGAAAGCAGCCGATATATCGCTGCTGGTCGACCGCCGTGCTCTTCCACTTGCGCGACGCTCCCGGCGCCGTCGTGCTGATCTGCTTGGTCAACACGCCAGCCGTGGTGACGCCGAGATAGCAATAATACCACGTAGAGTTCGACAGGTTCGCGGGCGAGCCCTCGACATCGGCCAGCGACCACGTCGTGTCCGCCGACGTGTAGATCGGCCAGAAGACGCCGCTGCTGTCGCGAATCGTGATCGCTTCGAATGCGTTGACACGCGCTGTGAACACGGTGCTCGTGCCGCCGCTATCGATGCTGAATTCATCGCCTCCGATCAGCGTCCCCCAGGTGCTCCCGCGAGCGTATTGCGCACGGTCAGCGAGCGTCTGCAGGATCGGCGCAAGCGGCGCCGTGCCGCCGTCCATATAGGCGCCCTCGCCATCGACAGGGCGCGTAATGTTCGCGCCCGTGTGCTTCGCAGTCGGTGTGATCGTCGCGGTCATGTGTCCTCTCTCTTATCAGCAGAAGACGCCGAAAGCGACGGCGCCCCAGATCGTGTCGGCCTCTCCGAAGAGGGGCGCTGACCATTCATCGACGGGTTTCACGGCCCACGTGCTGGAGCCCCACGAGAAAAGGCCCCAGACCGCTTCGCCTCGCGCGATGGTGACCGAGAAGACCCGATCGCGCGCATTGATCCATTGCCGCAGGACTCGACGCAGCACGGGTCGAATCGTCGCGGGCGTCTCAAATTCGATCGGCTGCTCAAGGCGCGATCCCCACGACCACAAGCCGCCAAAGGGCTCGCCCGTCCACCCCGCGAAGCCCGTGAACAGGATTCGCATGCGTGCCCAGCGGTCGGAAGCCGAATCCCAGGGGAGTTCCCGATAGGCAATCACGGCCGGATATCCCTCGCCGAGCAGGCCGACGCCGAGCGCGATGCCGTATCGCGTGCCCACCCACGACCACGACTCCCATGCGCCAGCGAGACGAGCGCGATAGGTAGCCTCGGTGTCGGGAGACTCGCGTCCGATCTGGCGCTCTGCGCCGAGCAGACTAAGCGCATCGCTCGGTGCGGTCGGCAGGAAGCGCGCGGTGACGGCGTCTTTCGCGAGGCCGACGAGGATATCCTTTTCGGCGCCGAGCACCGCGCCCCAGCGCTCGCCCCACTGCCCGCGCAGGCCAGCGGGCTGCAGCGTCGGCTGCCAGGCGAGATAAGTGCTCACACCGTCACCCACGTGAGGGTCACAGTGCCCACGGTCGCGACCTGTCCCGCAGCGATCACCACGTCGGCCGCAGGGGCCACGAGGTCGACGTCTCGGATCCCCGCAGCCGCATAGATCGCCGCGCCGATGCGCGCGGTGTCGACGGTGGCAGAGCCCATCGGCAGGCCGTTGATATAAGCGCTGATCGCATCGGTCGCGGTCAAGCGATTCACCGTCGAGTCGCTGGCCGCCGAGACGTAGACCGTGGCCGTCACGGCGATCACGACAGGCGTCGCAGCGGTCACTAGCGCGGTGTCGGTGACGGGCTTGACTACGTCGAGCGCGCTCTGCACGGCCGCGACCTGTCCCGCCGTCGCAGTGCCCGAGGCTTGCGCCACATAGATCGTGACCTCGCCATTGCCAGGCCCCGAGAGGACCTGCACGCGCGTGATCCCAGCGACGTTTGCCGAGAGCGTGTTGTATTGATAGGCGGCAAGGTTCGCACCGCGCCCGAGCGTCGACCAGCGCAGTCGACAGCGCGCACGCAGCGCCGCGTCGGTCTCGGCGTCGACGGCAGCCGTCGTGATCCACGACGGAATCGCACTCACGGTCACGCCCGCCAGCGCAGGCGCCAGCGGTGCCGAGGACAAGAGCGTGCCCGAGATATTCGACGCGGTGCCCGGCGCTTCGGCGCGGACCTCTACGCTCAGCGTGCCGCCCGTCGCGAGGGTCAGCGTGGCTGTGTTCGTCGACCGCCAGCGCCGCGTCCCGTCGGTGACGACGAGCGCTCCGGCGCCGATCGCGTAAGGCCCCGCAGCTGCGCTACAGGTCAGCGTGACGTTGCCCACCGAGAAGGTGGCAGCGACGCGGGGGAGGTCGAAGAGGCCCCCGGCCACGAGGTCGAGCCAGTCGCCCGTCGCGGTGTCGAGATAGCCTCCGCGGGCGATCTCCGCGATCACGCTGCGAAGGTCCGCCAGCGCCTCGGCGTCGGCCCGCGCGAGGCTGCGACCGGCGTTGCCCGGCTGCCACGCGGTGACGGGGAACCCCTGCGCCGCGAGGCTCGCGAGGATCGTCGAGAGGTATTGATCGCTCGTGGTCTCGGTCTGCAGCGTGGCGTAGGTGGTCGTCACAGTGGCTCCGCGGCGAGGATCTCGGTCGTCACGCTGCCGACAGCGAGCACGAGCCGGAACGGCCCGTCGGCGGTCTGGACTATCGCACGGATCGTCAGCCGCGACGACCCCGGCGCGAAGGTCACCGACACGTCGGCCGTCTCGACGCGCTCGTCGGCCACGAGCTCGGTCGCGATCGACAGCTCCAGCGCCGCGATCTGCGTCGGCGTCAGGGAGCTATTGATCGCACTGCGCACGTCAAAGCCGAAGCTCGGGTCGTCGATCAGCGTCCCGCGGGGCGTGATCAGGCGCCGCCCGAGCGCCTGACCGAGCCCGCGTACGCCGGACACAGGCGAGAAATAAGGGTCGAGGTCTGCCGCGTCGGGCGTCGCGATGTCGGTGCCGAAGTCTGGTGTCGTCACGGGATCCTCACCACGTCGCTGCCCTCCGAGATCGTGCCGAGCACCGTCGGCGTCGACGGGATGCCGAGCGCTGCCGATACGCTAGACATCCACGAGGCCATTGCGACCGTGCGTGTGACGTCGTCACCCTCACGTGCGGCCCTCGTCGACGAGCCATTGATCGCGATCTGCGTCGCGGTGCCGCCAGCCTCCCAGAGCGATGCGAACGGCCGCGCGGGGTCACCCGCGTCGAAGGCGAGCAGCACCCGTGTGCCGACCGGCACGGTCACCGACGCGCCGGGCAGGCCGTGGCGCATCGGCACCCCGCTGATCGAGGGCACCCTCGGGTCGTCGGGGATCAGGTCGAGCAGCTGCCCGCTCTGGCTCACCACTCTCGCCGGATAGAGCGCCAGATAGTCCACGCGACGCAGGGCTCGTCGGATCACTGCGTCAACCACGGGACCGAGGCCCGTGGTGCCCTCGGCCGTCACGGTCGCGCGGAGCTCCCGGGGCGTCGCACGGATCTCGATCTGCTCGACGCGGAAGGGCGCGCGCCCCGGCAGGATCAGCGTGCGCCCGACGTCGATCCCCAGCACGTCGCCAGCGAGCACCAGACGGCCGGACTCGGGGAGGTCCTCGAGCACGTCGACGGCACCCGATGGGCGCTGCTCGGCCCACGTCTCGGCACCGACGCGCACGCTGCCGTCGGAGAGCACGCGCCACGAGACGCCAGCCGCTCGCGCGACGTCGGCCACGGCCGTCGACGCCGGTCCTGCGATCCTCGCCCACAAGGGTGCGACGCGCTCCAGCCCCGAGCTCGTCGTCGAGGGTGTCTCACCCGCCGCGCGCAGTGCGTCGGCGAGCACGTCGGCCAGCGTCGAGCCCCGCAGGGCCACGGCGTCGAGGACTCGCGCGAGACCGCCCGCGCCACCGACGAGGCGACCGCGCCACGAGCCCGAGGCGACAGCGCCTCGCACGACGGCACCGACGCGCTCGACGCCGTCGATCGAGAGCACCACGCGCCCCGCAGGCGCCGTGTCCGAGTCGAGGTCGACGTCGGCCACCCACGCACCGACGCGCGGCACCGTGAGGGCGCAGAGCACGCAGCGCAGACCGCCGACCGTGACCTCGGCCACGGGTCACCCACCTCGCGCGGGAGGCGCTGCTGCGCCAGCCTGCGACGGTGCCGGGATTGGATTCTGCGCGATCACCTGCTGCAGCCTCGGGTCGAGGTCTGTGGCCGTCGAGGTCTGCGGCGCTGCCTGCGCCGAGCGCGTGGCGTTGCGCTGCTGCCGCGCTGGCGGTGGATCGCGAAATTCGCTGGCCTTGATCGTCCAGGTGAGCGTGCCATTCGACGGCGTCGGCAGCGACGCGCCGGTCACATAGATCCTGCTGATCCCGGCGAAGGCCAGCGCAGGATGATGCACGTCGACCGCGAGCCCTCGGCCGCGCACGCCACGAGGCGCCAGCAGGGCCACGAGGCGCTGCAGCTGATCGGCGTGCTCGGGCTCCCACGCAGTCAGCGTGATCGTGAGATCCACGAGGTCATAGCCCTTGTCGACGATGCGAGCCCCGTCCTGCCCGGCGGCCCTGCGCGCGTCCACCTTGCGCTTAAAGGCATCGCCAGACACGGCCGCGAGACCGCCGAAATGCACGCCACCGAGCGTGATCTCATCCCATGCGGTGCCCGCGTGCTCGGGGATCTCCAACGCCATCACACGCTCCCGCCCGAGAGGGCCAGCCGATCGAAGGTCACGCCGACGCGCTGCTCGATCTCGTCGACGATTGCGGCAGCCTCTCGGCCCGCGCCGTCCACAAAGATCTGAAATACCCCGCCGCGCCCCGCCAGAGGCGCGCCCGTGCCCGCTCCGGTAGCGCCGAGGGTCGGTGGCGCCACGAGGCTCTGCACGGCGCCCTGAGCGTCGCCAGTGCCACGCTCGACGCCGACCGCGAATCCCGCGGCCGTCTGGTCACCGATCTCTGCGAACACGGTCGAAGGCGATCGGATGCCGAGGGCGCCACGCGCCACACTGACGGCCGACGAGGCGAGGCCGGTGACGGCCCCGGCGACGCGTCCAGCAGCACCCGTGATCCCAGCGACGATCCCGTCGACGATCGACGTGCCGATGCTTTGGAAAGCGTTATAAGCCTGCGCCGCATAGCCCGCGACGTTCGTCAGGACCACGCCGAGCGCGACGAGCGCGGTCGTCAACTGCGCTGCGAAGCCGACGATCACGCCGAGGTTTCGCGCGAAGGTCACGGCCCATTCCGTCCATCGGGTTAGGTCTGCCTGACTCGTGCCCCGCAAGTCAGCGACCAGCGGGCCGAGGACCTGACCGAGACCCTCGACGAAAGCGCCGCCCATCCGCACGAGCGTGTCGATCAGCGGGGGGAGCACGGTCGCGAGGGTGTTCACAAACCCCTCGACGCGCTCTGGAGTGAACAGCCCACCGATCGCGGCGCCAGCGCGATTGATCAGCCCCGCCACGACGGCCTGCAGCCGCAGGCCTGCTGCCGAGGCGCCACCGAATGCGTCACCGATCGCAGCGACCGTGCGTGCGAAGGCCTGCACGCCGGGCAGCTGCTCGAGACCGTTGATTCCGGTGACCAGATTCTGGAGCGCCTCCTCGGCATTGCTGATCGAGCCCGCGAGGCCCGTGCCTTGCGCGACCGCGAAGCCCCCGAGCTGCGTGCGCGTCGTGGCCTGCACGGCCGCCAGCACCGCGTTGACGCCCTCGGTGCCGGTGATCTGCCCGCGCTGCATCAGCCCTTGGATCTGGCGAGTCTGCTCGGCCTCGGTGCCACCGATGCCACGCTGGCGTGCGATCGCTCGAAACACCTCGGCGCGGGACACGCCGACCTCGCTCAACTGGTTGAGCTCTTCGGCCTGCAGCGCCCCACGGCCTCGGATCTGGCCGAGGGCTCGCACGAATCGACTCTGCGCGGTGGTGTCGCCAGCCTGCAGCGCGCCGATGTCGAGGCCCGCTGCGAGGACGCGCTGCTCCTCGGCGCCGCGGAATCCCGCCGTGATCGCCTGCTGCCTCGCTGCGATGATGTCGCTCGCGCGACCGGGTGCAATCCTCGCGATTGCCTGTGTCTGGCGGAAGGCTGCGCCACCGAGCGCGCTGATCCCGGCGCGCCCCTGACCGCCCATGAGCACGCCGAGCGTCGTCACGGCCGACTCGCGAAAGCGGACCATCTCCGCGACGCTGCGGATGATGTTCGCGCTGACCGCTGCGAAAGCCACGGCCATCCCGGCCGCAGCCGCCGTGATCCCAGCCGCGAGCGATCCCACCTGACCGAGCACGCCCGCCACCTGTCCAAGTGTGCCGCCAAGGCGCTGCGACGAGGCGTCGAGCCCCCGCACCGATCCCTCGCCTTGCGAGAGACTGCGGTGCAGCGAGTTGACCGAGGCCTCGGCGCGGCCGAGCGGCCCGGACATGGCATCGACCGCTTGAAACCGCCAGGTGAGTGTCTCGGCCACGGCTGCTAGCCCTTCGTATTCGCGACGCGGTGGATGTGGAGCGCCTCGGCCACGAGCAGTGCGCCCGCGCGTCGGTGCGGGTCGAGGTCGTCAGGGTCGTGCCCTGCAAGAGCGAGCACGCACGACGCTGCAGTCCACAGATCGGTGCGTGTCTCGTCCCGCAGGGTCAAGATTCCCCCACGGCCGCGCGATACCTCCGGCTAAAGCGCCCGACAAGCTCCCTGCCCGCCTGCTCGGCGATCCACGGGGCATCGTCCCGCAGCGCGTCGAAGGCCGTGCGATCGGGGTGCACGAGCAGCTCTCGCGCGATCAGCTCGGGCGCCGAGGCCGCGCTATCGTCGCCAGCGATCAGGCGCTTGTCGGCCGCGCTCAGGCGCCGCCAGTGCGCGCTCGTCGCAGCGCGAAACGCGAGCGTCAGTTCGCGACCGTCGGCCTCGCTGGCGACGTTGATCACCAGCAGCGGACCGTGCTGCGCTTCGAGCGCTTTGATTGCCTCGGGGTCGAGGGCCATCACACCACCTGTCGCGAGACGCTGGTGTCCTCGATCGGCGACGCGCCGTTGATCGTGAGACCGCGGAACTGAAAATTCACCTGAACCGTGAGCGCGTCGGTGCCCTGCTCGCCACCGCCCTGAGCGCCGGAGAAGCGCACGCCGGACAAAACCTCGCGACGAGTGCCGAGCACCGAGTCAGTGTACTGAATCACGATCACGCGATCGCGGTCGCACCAGCCCGGCGACGCCGCCAGCGAGTCATAAGCGCTGCGGTGAAACGTAATGCTCGCGTCGCCCGGAACGAAGCGCCCGCGGGTCATTCCGAGCGGCCTGCGCCCGGCGCCCTGCACGAGCGTGCGCTCGACGGTCCACGAGAACGCGATCGCGGTGATCGCCACGAGCGGCTCGTCGCCGTCGGTGCGCACCTCGATCGAGGACCAGTCATATTCGCGATTGTTAATCGTCGCCATGTCACGCCACCTGTGCCGAGAGGGAGAGGTCGATATCGATGAGCGTGGCATACCCGAGAGGCTGCACGCGGACCTTGAAATTCAGCTGCGACGAAGCGAGCACGTTGTTGTTGCGGTCGACCTGAGCGCTCACGGCCGACGCGAGGCCCGTCGCGACGAGGTCCTGCGCCAGCGCTGCGGTCACGCGACCGTCGATTGCGTCAGCGTCGCGCGGGTCGATCTTCCCGCCAGCGATCGTGCGCACCGAGGAATTCAGGTAGTCCTGCAGGATCGAGACGCTCAAACGCGCGGCTTCCTTCACGACGCGGATGTTCATGATGCTGACGAAGTCGCTGCCCGCGGCCGCGCGCGTCGTCGCAGTCGAATAAAAGCCGCCGCGCCCCGGGAGGCTCTGCGCGCCGAGGAACCGCCCGGTGTCGAGGCCCGTCAGAATCCTGAGGTCGTGGATCAGATCGCCGTCGTCGATCCCGCCCAGCGGGCCCGAGAGCACGCGACCGGGATGGTCGGCGAGACCATTCACGCCGACGCTGCGAATGAGGGCGAGGCGCGGGCCGATCGCCCACGCGACCGAGCGAATGAGGTTCGCATCCCAGAGCGCGTCGAGGCGCGTGGCATAGCCCGCTGCCACGGCGCCGTGGCGCGATGTGAACGCGCTGAAGCCGGGGGACGTGCCGAGCAGCACGCCCTGCCACGTCGAGACGCTCTCGCCGCCGCTCTGATTGCGGCTCGACGCGAGGAACCAACGATAGATGTTCGACGCCTCGAGCCCGCCGACCGAGGTGTCGAGCGTGCCGACGGTGGCGCCGGTCACCTGCTCAGCGACGTGCACGAACTCGTGGTCGATCGTGGTGACTTCCAGCGCGTCGAGCGCGGTGCCGAGGGCCGACGCATCCCAGATCGGGGCCGTCGAGGTGAATGAGAACGTGTCGCCCACCACGAACGTTCCGTCCGCGAAGTCCGTAGTGATGCCGGTGTTCGGGATCGTGATCTCGCCGTTGGCGGGCACCGCGAACTCGGAGGAGAAGCTCTCGCCGTTGTCGAGGGAGATGCGCACGGCGGCCGTCAGCGCCGCAAGGTTCGCAGCCGCGCGAGTCACGCGGTAGACGACCCGGAAGTCATCGGCCGCCGTCGCCACGGTCACCGAGAGCACCGCGGTCGAGGTGTTCGTTGCGCCGGGGGTGACCGCCGAGCAGCTCCCCGCGCTGGTCGAGGCCGCGCGCACGCAGAGGATCGGGCCGCCCGCGCGCAGGAAATATTCTGCCGCGAGGGCCGTCAGCTTGCCATAACCGAAGGTCGCGATCGCATCTTCGACCGTGCTGCAGAGCACCACGGTGTCGACGGTGCCGGACTGCGCACACCCGACGATCGCGGGCGGACGGGAGAGCTGCCGAGAGACCCCGAGGCCTCCGTCAGCGATTGCGAGTGTGGTCGAAGCGATCGGCATTGGGTCCTCGTGGGTGATCGGTCAGTCGGAGGGGATCAGGATCTGGCCGTCTCCAGCGACGGCCCCGGTGCTGTCGAATGCGACGGTCGCCACGGTCGCGACCGTCGGCGCCGTCTCAGGGACATAGCCTCGGATCGTGACGCGCATGGTAACACTCTCGCCCAGCGTAAGCGCGTCCCCGCGCGCCCACGTGCCTGTGCCGAGTGCGAATGCGGTGGGGCCGACGACGCTGTGCAGAGCGCGCACGAGTGCGTCCCGCAGGGTGATCGTGGTCTCGAAATCGGCAGCCCAGCACTCCACATCGAAGAGGGTGTCGAGGCCGACGAGCGCACGCTGCAGGCCCGAGGCAATCGGGCTGCGCTTCGGCGCCGCACCAGCCTCGTCGCTGGTCGGGATCCATCGAAGGCACGGCGGGGCGACGTGGTCGTCAGCGAGCCGCGCACCGACGCTCGTCGAGAGCCCTGCCACCTCGAGGGCCACGGCGGCATTGACCGCTGCGATGGTCGTCGAGAGGGTCACAGCAGCGCCTCGATCGCCTCGTCGGCCGCGCGGTTGAAGGCTCGTCGCCACGCTGCGGGCAGCCCTGGGCTCAGCGCCGTCGGGATCGGCAGAAAGGGCCGCGCGGGGATGGCGCCGCGACCATATTGATGCGTGGCCGCGTAGACCGGGTCGGCGGTGATCGAGAAGCTCGTGCCCTCGATCCTCGGCCTCGTCGTCACCGACGCACGCAGGCGCCCGGTGTCCACCAAGGGCTTGCCTCGGTCGCCCCGGCGACGGTTGCGCGCACGGGCCTGCGCCAGCGGTCGCCACGGCACGCCGCTCGGCGCCGTCGACCTGCGGAATCCCTCGGCCACAAGGTCCTGCGCTTCGGCCGCGATCGCCTTGACGACGTCGGTCACGGCCTGATCACCGAGCCTCGAAAGACGCCGCGCGAGTCGCGTGGCTGCTGCGAAGTCGCCGCGCACGCCCACCGCGTCACCAGCCTCGCTGCGACGAGCTCGTCGTGGTCGGCGCTGTCGTGGCCGTCGCGAATCGCTGCGGCCCCGGCACCGTGACGCCGCCCGTGACAGCAGCCTTGCCAGCCGACACGTCCCTGAGCCACGCCCGCATTCGGTCTGCGCGCACGATGATCACATCCCCGTTCGCACGCGTCGGGTCGAGGCCGCGCGTCGTCAGGATGAGCTCGGCCGCGAGCGCGCACACGCACTGCGTGAGGTCGCTGCCATAGCTCTGCAGCGGAGTCGCATATCGTGATCGGAGATAGCTATCGGCCACGTCGCTGGCCGCCTCAAGACACTCACTCTGCACAGAGGCAGAGACACCCGAGAGGGCTGCTGCGGGCAGACCGAATCGCGCCAAGTCTGTCGTCGTCGCATAAGCCACAGCAGCACCTCTCGGGTCAGATCAGGTCAGGTCACGCCTTGCACTTGGCGGCGAGCCAGAACGGGCCATAGCCCGCGGCGCCGCGCGCCTTCACGCCATAGATGAACTTGTTGCGCATCATGACGTGCTCGTCCGAGGGGTTGGTCAGCGCGACCATCTCGGGCGCCTGACGCTGCTGAAAGATCAGCGGGCGGATCGCGCGCGTGGTGTCGAGCAGATACCACTCGGTGTCCGAGCCGCCCGCGCTGGCCGCCAGCTGCGGCGCCACGATCACATCGCTGAGACCGCGAAGCACGTTGTCGACGGCGCCGATGGTGCCGCTGTCGACGATCGTCGAGGCCTGCACGATCTTTCGAGCCGTCACCTCGAGGGCCGGGGGCACCAGCAGCACGTCGGGGCGGACGTGCAGAGATTCACCGTCCTCGCCGACATACTCCATCATGCTCGCGCGGACGCTGGCGAAATTCGACGCCGTCAGCGCGGTCGACGCGAAGAGGTTGTCGATCGTGTTGCCACCGAGGTTGTGGCTATTGGAGAAGAAGGGGACGTCGTCATAGGCGTTCAGGTTCTCACCCTCGAGCAGCGCCGTGAAGACGAGGTCGTCAGGCCAGAGGCGAGCCTGCATCCCCATCTCGTCGACGAGGCCCGAATAGACGCCGATCGAATCGTCTTCGATGTCGTCGCGGTCGACTTCGATCGTGAGTTCATAGGACTCGTTGTCGAGCTGGTACTTGTAGGACTTCGCGTTGGTGATCTTGCGCTCCCCGTCCCATGGACGAAGCTTCGCGATCTTCGCGTGCATCGGATAGACGTTCGCGCGCGCGCCCGAGGGGATCGTCGACGCGAAGCGAGGCGAGATCGGCTGCGCAGCCGCATAAGCCTGCTTGAAGCGCAGATCGAGCGTGACCTGCAGTGCCTTGAGTGTGGCGGGAGTGATGAGCATGGTTCGCGTTCCTTGTCGGTTATCAGGCGGCCGTGGTCGGGATCGCGCCCATGGGGTTGACGAAGATCGGCATCAGGTTGCCAGTGGTGCCGTCAGCGAGGGCCATGCCCATCACGAACGACCCGATCACCGGGTCGCTGCTGGCGCCAGCGTCCGAGGTGTTGACCGTGGCTGCCACGGCGGGCTTCGCGCGGGCAGAGGTCACGGTCGTGGCGATCAGCGCACCGTCCGCGATTCCGGTCGAAGCGATCACCGAGCACGCGCCGAGCACGCGCACGATTCCGATCGCGCCGGAGCCCGGCGCATTCAGCAGCACGCCGAGGGCCTGTTCGCCAGCGGCCGACGCAAGCACGATCTGCGACGAGCCGTTGAGCTTCACGAACAGGTTTTGCCCCGTGGTGGAGAGGTCGGCGCCAGCCGGAAAGAGCACGTCGTGCGACGAGCCGCCATTGGCCTCCGCGCGAGAGAGGAGCCCGACCTCGACGATCACCTTGCTGTCGTCGACGCCGAGGACCTTGCCGACCGCCGGGAGCGTGCCCGAGGTGTTGATGCGCGACAGCGTCTGGTCGTCGGCCGCGTAGACCACGCGCCCGATGTCCGCTTCGACGATGGCGGCCGTGCTGCTGCCGTTCGCGAAGTAGAACGCGCCACGCTCGACGCTGCATTCGATCGCGCCAGCGGCGCCGGGGCTGTTGTCGGCCTCGACCTGTGCCACGCCCACGATGTGCAGCGAGGCGTCGGCAGACGCGGGCACGAGATAGCCCGCGCTGTTGAGGGCCACGATCGAGCCCTGATAGATGTGCGTCGACGCCGCGACGGGAAGTTCGCGGAGCTTGCGCACGACGGCCTGTTCGCCGAAGCGCGCCGTGTCGACATTGGAAGTTGCAGCGGGCATGTCAGTGATCCTTTGCGAGTGCGGTGGTGAGTGCGGTGGTGTCGAGGCCGAAGGCGCGGGCGAAGACGTTGACCGTCTCAGTGTCCTCGGCGCTGAGCGTCACGCTGCTCGAGGCAGGCGCCTGCGGGGCTGCGACGGCCACGACCGGCGAGCGAGCCGCGCGGAAGCGAGCCACGCCCCGGGCGTCGAGCCCGGTCAGCCAGCAGTCAGCCTGGCCGTCGGCCGCGCGCTCGGCGGGCGACAGCTTGCCCTCGGCGACGCAGGCGTCGAGCTGCGCCGCGCGCTCGGCCTTCTCCGCGGCCGCGCGCTCGGCGGCGATCTGCGCGCGAAGGGCCGCGAGGTCGGCGCTGTCACGGCGCCACGCCTCGACGACCGCAAGGGCTTCGGCGGCGGTCTTGGCACCGGTGGTGGTGGTGAGGGACGCGGCGAGGCTCGCGACGGCGGCCGCGCCAGTGTCCTCGGTGACGGGACTCGGCATGGGAGGCTCCTGCGGCGCTGCCGCTGGTGATGCTGCGTCGACCATCGGCGCAGCGGGTGTCGGGCGGATCACGATCCCACCCTCGACAGGCTGATAAATCTCTTCGACCTCGACGAGCTCGTCGATCACGACGCCGTCCTCGACGACGCGATAGATCGCTCGGAAGCACCGCTCGTCGCCACCGGGTAGCAGCTGCTCGACGATCGCGTGGTCGGCATAGACCTCGTCGATCTCGACGGCCCCGACGAGGCCGGACACCGCGCGCATGATGTGCTCCGCGATGTCCTCGAAAGACATGCTGAGCGCCGCGCGCTGCACGTCGGTGCGACGGTCACGCGCCGAGAGCACCAGCGGCTTGGCCCCGTGCGTCGCCGGATAGCTGGTGAGCGCCAGCGGGCCGAGCTTGAGCACGCGTCGCGTCTCGGGATCGAATTCGAAAGAGGGCGACGTGTAGCGATATTCCGGCATCTCGCCGTTGTCGCCGGGCTTGATCGCAGCGAGGCCCGCGGCAGTCCACGAGGGGATCGCGTAGAGCCCATCGGCGCGCACCTCGGGGCGGTAATACCCGGGCACGTCGCGCTTGCGGCCGTCCGGCGATGCGAGGGCGCCGTGGTCGAAGTCCATTGCGAGGTCGATGCCGTGCTCTTCGAAAGCGCGCAGGATCGCCTCGGCAGCCGCGTCGTCGAAGAGATATTCGCCCTTGGTGGTCTTCGTGAGACCACGCGCGAACAGCCGGATCTCGCGCGGCGGAAAGCCCGCGCCGAGAGGGAGCGCGTCGAGGGTCGCGTGCTGGGATGCGGGCTTGCGCTTGCGTCGAGTCATTGCGGTTGTGGCCTCAGTCTCGGATTGTTGATGTAGCTATCCCAGACCTCGGGAGGATAATCGGCCTGCCTAGGCCGCCAGTCGTCCTCCCCGGGGAGTGTGCCGAAATGCTGCTGGGCCGCAACCATCGGTGGCGGATTTCCTGCCCGCGCCGCCCGAGGGTCGCTGGCCCTGAGCCCGCGAACGATCGACCTGCAGCCGTGGTGACACGGTGGTGTGTGCGAGGCCCACCACGGGTCGCCCGCGGGGAGCGTCGTGCCGTCGAGCGCTCGGCAGATCTCGCTGGTGCGCGCGTCGCCCACCGCGTCGAAAAACCAGATCGGCCGCACGCGTGCGACGGCCGGGTCACGCAGCTGCTCGACGCGGCCAAACGAATACGCGCGCTGCGTCGCGTTGCGGAAGATCAACTCCATGCGCCACGCGGGATTCGCGACCGAGCCCTGCCACTGCGACAGGATCGCGGGGCCCACGGTGGCCTTGAAATCGGCCAGCGTCCCGCCCGTGGTGAGCGTCTGGTCGAGCGCGCGCCAGACGTCGGTGACGACCGCCAGCGAGGCGCCGCCCGCGAACCACAGCGCGCGTCGCTGAGCCTCGGCCGACAGCGCTGCGTACATCGCATCAGTGACCGGCACCCTGCCGAGAAACCAGCGCACGGCCTCGTCGAAGACGGGCGGCGGGGCTGCGCTCGCGTCGAGCGTCTGCAGCGTCACAGATCCTCGATCACGTCGTATCGCCCCGCCAGCGACGCGAGGGCCTGCGCACGCGTCAGGGCCGAGGCGAGGGCCGAGGGATCGTCGCTCCCGAGGATCGCCAGCAGCCGCGCGCGCAGGTCCTCGGGGCTCGACGCGGTCTCGATCGCGGACGCGAGGGCCGAGAGGGTCGAGCGCATCGCTCGCGTCCCGCTGGCGGTGCCACGCTCGACGACCGTGTCGACGTAGCTCTGCCCGACGGTCAGTGCCGCGGGCTCTGCCGAGAGCACGCCGCGCTGCTCGAGCTGACGCACGATGCGCTCGGCCCAGGCTTGCCCGGCGTCGCCACCCCAGAGGAGCCACGCCACCCACGCAGGGCTTTTCTTGTCGGTGCGCCGCGCCTCGGCCTCGCCGGGGGAGCTCTCGTGACGCGCGAACCATGCGCGCATTTTCACGGCCTTCGCTGGCGACACATCCTCGCCCCGCGCGAGGCGCCGGGCCCACGTGATCGTCTCGGGCTGCAGGCCGTCACCGCCATAACCCTCGTCGACCAGCTCCAGCCCGCGCCGCAGGGCGTCTCGCACGCCCTCGGGCGGGCGCAGGGAGACGCCCGCGATCAGAGCCTCCCCCTCGGGCGCGGCGGGCTCTGGCGGGGCCGCAGGGGCCTCGACGGCCGCCCGGCGCAGCGGGACGCCATAACGCTCAGCGAGGGCCGCGACGTCGACGGTCAGGCCTGCCGCCGCTGCGGCCGCATTCCAGGCGGTGATCGCCTCGCCAGCGGTCTTATGCGTCGCGGCCAGCGTCGCGGTGTCGCTCGGCGGGGTCGGATCCCAGATCGGCCGCGGGGCCAGGTCGGGATCGCCGAAGTTGTACCAGGACCACGGCCGCAGGATCTGCGAATAGATCGTCTCTCCGAGGGCTTTGGCGTCACTCTCGAGGAGGTCCAAGCGGATTGCGTCGAGGGCCTGAGCCTTCGCGAATGACCCACCCTCGGTCGCATTCGACGCCTGCCCGAGCAGTGCGACGGCGATCGCCTGATCGCAGTGTGAGATCAGGTCGCGGAAGCTCCCCGATGCCTGCACGTTGCCCGGCTCGAGGTACTTCAAGTCGAAGCCCCGGTCGTTCTGGTCGCGCGGCAGGACCACGAGGCCCTCGGCACCGAGGCGTCGCAAGTCGCTATAAAACCCGTCTTTCTCGGGCGCGTCGGCCTCCTGCGGCACGATCGCGCCGACGATCGGAAGGCCGTGTTTCTCGCTGAACCTTGACCAATCCCGGCGGGCGTAACTCCGCGCGAGCCACGGAATTGCGAGACCGCGCACGGCGGCGCTCATCCACGGGCGGGACCCGTCGGGAGCGTGAAGCACCCACGCGCCGTCGCCGGGCGTGACCTCGACGATCCCGTCGCGCGTCGCAGCGCGAATCACTTCGGCGCCAGTGTCGAGATAGAGATGCTCGGGATGGAACAGCTGCGTCGACGGCGTCCAGCGCCGCGCGCTCGTCGACCACGTGCAGACCGCAGGCGCGAAGCCGAGCAGGATCGACCAGCGCAGCAGATCGTGGATCAGCGAGGCAGGCGCGATCTGCGGCCACGCCAGCTCTGCCTCTCGCGCGACGAGGCGCGCCCGGCGCTGATCGCCGAAGACGCTCGCCTCGAGGCGGAACGGCAGCCCCGACACCGCCAGCACACGCGTGCGCAGATCGGCCGAGACGCGATCGTCCTGCATGAGCGCGTCGGCCAGCAGCGCGCTCGACGTCCACTGCCCGTTGATGTGGTCGGTCAACGCCGCGCGGACCTTGGCCACCGACCAGCGATCGTCCACGACGTCGGCCCACGCACGCGGCGCAGCAGGCGGCCGACGGTCCTCGGGGCGCGGGATCGGGACGAGCTTGGCTACCACGACGGGCGGAGGATACCACGGGCCCCAGCCGCCGCGCGACCGTAGTCAAGCGCTTTCGGCGCCGAGACCAGTTCTGCGAAGGCATCGGCCGCGGCGTCGACCTTATCGTCGTGCGCGCCGTCGGGAAACGCGTGGTGTTGCGCCACAAAGCCCGCCACCCACGGGCCTCGCACCAGCGCGGCGTTGCGCGCACCGACCTGTGCCGACCACGGGCCTGCGCGCACGACCTTCGAAGCGCTCGGGCGCCGAGGCCGTACGGTGAACCCCGCTAGCTCTCTGGTGAGCGAGTGCACCTGATCCACGCCAGCCTGCCCGGGGTCCTGCGGGATCACGACGACGCAGTCACGGCCGTCGGCGTCTGCTGTCGCGCGGATTAGCGCGTGCACCTCGTGGGGCGGTCCTCGGTGCGTGATCGCGTCGAGCACGATCCACCGAGGCGTGGCCGAGGCACCCGCGTCGCCCAGCAGCACGCCTTCGGTGGCATCGCCACCGGCGCCGAGGTCCCATGCGCGCACGCGCCGAGAGACGGTCGGCGGAGCGTCGAGGATCGTCCACCAAGTTCGGTGGAATAGCCTGCCCTCGCCAACGCACGCATCCCAATCGCCGTCGAGTAGCTGCGCTCGGGTGACGGGGTCGAGGGCCAGCAGCTGCGCCCGGTATTCGGCGCCGAGATAAGGATTGTCCTCTAGACGCGCCGGGAAGAATGCGCGCTCTAGCGCGTGCTCGCGCGGGCCCTCGACCTGGCGCCCCTCGGGGTCAAACCACAATCGCTCGCCGGGCCCTGCTGTCGGTGACGGGCCAATCCACGCACCCCAGCGCGCGCGCACCCAATCGTGGCCCGGTCCCCCGGGATTCGTGGTCGCACGGATCCGCAGGGGGAGCCCGTCGGCAGATCGAACGCGCGACGAAAGATAGCGATAGCTCTGCTCGTCGAAGTGCGTCAGCTCGTCGAACCCCACGAACGCGAACTCTGCGCCCTGATACCTAAGCGCATCGGCCGCGCGCTCCAGATAACCGAAGGCGATCCGAGCGCCGCTACGGAACGTCCATTCGTGGCGCTGCTCATGATAGCTGGCGCCGAGCGCTCCGTAGAGGATGCGAGATCGAGCGATCAGCGTGCGCTCTAGCTCTGGGAACGACCTTCGCAACAGCAGTGCGCGGAACGCTTTGTGGTGTGCCCAGCGCAGGGGTGCGGCCAGCAGATAGTCGCTTTTACCGCCACCCGCGGCGCCGCCGTAAAGCACCTCAAACGCCCCGCAGCCTAGCGCCGCGCGCTGCGCCGCAGTCGGGCGCCACTGATCAGCGGCGCGGGCCGTCACTTTTCCTCGGGCAGCAGCACCGTGATCGCGGGCCCTTCGATCCGGTCAGGCGCGTGCGCCCCCGTCAGCTTCGCGTGCGCGACGCGCATCTGCGTCGTGGCGCGAGCGTTGTCGTGGATCTGCGCAGCGACGGTCGCGAGAGCCTTCTCGTCGGCGGCGCCGTCGAGGGCCTCGACCAGCTTGCGGCGGGCTTTGACCAGTGCGCGTCGGGCGTCCCGCTCTGCTCGCGCGAGCGCGCACGCGTGGAGTGCGGCCCTTTGTGGCTCCTCGGCTGCGCGCAGCTGCCGTCGCACGTTGCTCCGGTCGCTGCCGATCGCTCGCGCGGCCTCGGAGTAGTTGCCCGTCTCGAGGTAGACCCTCGTCGCCTCGGCCAGCTGCTCGGGCGTCAGCGGCACTCCGCGGGGCACGTCAGTCCTCGACTTCTCGCCCATCGGCGTCGCGCGGGACCGGATCCCAGATCGACCAGGCACTCGACAGTGGGGCGACCAGCATCGCGCCGCACAAACACCGCAGCGGAAGCGATCCGACGAGGCCGGGGGGCGCAGGGAGGCGCACGTCGATCGCGATATGCAGATCGGGCTCGTCTGGATGGTCGTTGGTGCATCGGAGTCGGAGCACGTGCCGACTATAGCAGCCGCACGCGCGTCTCGCGAGATCGGAGCGGTCCGTCGGCCTCGAGGGGCTCGTCGGCCGCCCGGATCGCAGCGAGGTCGACCCGGATCGTCTCGGGTGCGACCCCGCACGCGAGGGCCAGCTCGGCCACGGTGGCGCCCGCCGAGCCGCACGCCTCGAGGATCCGCAGGCAGCGCACGGCTCGGGCGCCGGGAGAGGTCCGAGCGGTGGTGTAGGGCACCGCTACGCCCCCGCCGCTACGCTGCTACGGGTCTCTGCTACGTCCGTGCTACGTGCGAAACCGCTACGTTTACCGAGTGCTACGCTGCTACAAGTAATACCTCTTATAGATAGATAGATTATATATATATAGGTAGCTACCGCTCCTATGCCGTTATGGGAACTGCCCGAAGCACCCGTAGCGTCCGTAGCGCGTAGCATCACGGGCGGTGCCGCCACGCCCCGTCGGGCTCCTGCACGTCCCATACGCGGGTGTTTCGTCCGTCGACGCGCACGACGCGCTGCGTCCACCCGAGGCGCCGCAGGATCGCCCCGACGCGGGCCGAGGCCCGGTGGTCGCAGCGCTCCAGTTCGACGCGGCAGGCGGCCTGCAGGACGCGCTGCGTGGTGATATCGCGCGACTCGTGCGCCGGGAGCGTGGCGATCCACGCCGCCACGGCGTCCTCCCAGACGTCGGCCACCCGGTGCTCTTCGGTCGCCTCGGTGCGTGCGGTCTCGGCCGCCTGTTCCAACCACCATCCCTCGCGTCGCTGGTGCGCCGCCAGTGCCTCGGCCCAGAGCTGATCCCGGTCTCGGTGCAGCGCGTCGAGGTCGATCTGCCCGACGCGCACAACCCAGAATCGTCGGTCACCCGTTGAATCCTGTAGAAATTGCGTCTCGTTTGTGCTGCCGACGATCACGTTGTGCCGGGGCACCGTTTCAATGACCCGCCCATAAGGCGGGCGGAACGAGTCCCGCTGCGACGTGATGAACGCTTTGATGCGCCCTGCGTGCGCCCGCGATGTCACATGATCGAGCTCCCCCAACTCGTAGATCCATGCCGAGTTGATCTGGAGCATGGCGTCTTTGGACTCGATATCGACGCCGCTGTCGCTAAACCACTGCCCGCCGAGCACGCGAAAGAAACTCGACTTCCCGGCGCCTTGCCCGCCGACGAGCACCAGCGACGTGTCGACCTTGCACCCGGGCTCGATCGCCCGCGCGACGGCCGAGACGAACCAGCTTCGAAGCATGACCTGATTGATCGGTGTCGGCTCGGCGCCGAGGATCGTCGAGGCGACGTGATCGAGGCGCTCGACCCCGTCCCAGGTGAGGGACCGGAGGTATTCGCGCACCGGGTGACGCTCCCGCTCGGTGCCGACGAGCAGCACCGCGCTGGCGACCTGATCGGCGCTCGGCGTGAACGCGTATTCGATCTCGATCTCCTCGCGAATGCGGGCGAGGCGAGCGTCGGTGACCCGCTGGCCGTCGAGCTCGGGCGCGCGGGTCATCGCGTTCTGCGCCAGCGTGCGATAGCGAGCATCGTGACGGAGCACCGCGCAGACGTTGGCGAAAGTCGCGCGAAGCTTGCCGTCCTTGGTCTGCGCCAGCCGCTGCATCCACTCTCCATCGTCCTCGACGACGGGCGTGGCCTCCTCGGCTGGAGCCTCGGGGAGCGCCACGGGCTTGCGCTGCTTGGCCGCATATTCGGGCGACAGGCCGGGCTGATAGCGCGCGGCCGACGCTGCGATGCTCTTGACCTCGGCGGGGTCGAGCGGGGGGTTGCAGCGCGAATCGTTTTCGGAGAGCAGCGCAGCCGTGATGGCAGGCTCGTCGAACCCAGCCGCGCGCATGCTGCAGCCGCGCTTGAACAGGGTTTCGTTGCGCGATCCTTCGACGATGTCGCCGCCCGCGCCGCCGGCGAGGACCCGGAGCTTGGGCTTGCGGGTCAGTGCGTCGAGCCAGGCTTGCGGCGCCGGTGCGACGTCGACCTCTCCCGGTCGCGACGACAGCTCCCAGCCATAACCGCGTCCCGAGACGTGCGTGCTCGGCGCCGCGACCACGTAGCCTCCCTCGCCTCGCACGTCGACGCCGGGCGCCAGCTGCGACGCGCTGTTGCGCACGGTGACGCCCTCGGGGACCGAGAGATAGACGTGCCGCCCGCCGGACCCCGTGAGCGCCTCGACGGTCTCGGGCAACGGGCCAAGGCGTGTCTTGAGATCGTCGAAACCGTCGTCGCCGCCGTGGCGAGGGTCGATGTCGATCACGATCAGGCCTGCGCCCGTGGCGATCCCGACGTTGGCGTCAGGCCACTGCGACCACCAGATCCTGATCTGCGACAGATCGGTCGTGGCGTCGAGGCAGCCGCGCGTCGTGCGCGGGTGCTTGCCGGGCTTGGTCCCGGTGCACGTCTCGGCGCCGCACGAGCACCGCCCGTCGACGATCGAGTGCAACGGGAACACCCTCCACCCGTGCTCGGCCGCATAGATAAGCGCGGCGCGCCCGAGGCGCGAGAGCTTCGGCGCCACGGCGGTCACCGGGGCACCTCGATCATGATTGATTGCCCTCCGCGAGCAGATCGAAGAGGCTGCGCTGACGCGGGTCC
>CAZPQP010000001.1:24710-37219 GCA_964588635.1 uncultured Bifidobacterium sp. | reverse complement strand
CCCTTCACGCTCGTCGGCGCCACGACGCGCGCCGGGCTGCTGACCACGCCGATGCGCGACCGCTTCGGCATCTCGCTCCGGCTCGAGCACTACACGCCCGACGAGCTCCTGCGCATCATCGCGCGCTCCGCCGGCATCCTCGGCCTGACGATCGACGAGGATGCGGCTGCGGAGATCGCCCGGCGCTCGCGGGGCACGCCGCGCGTCGCCAACCGCATTCTGCGCCGCGTGCGCGACGTCGCGCAGGTGCGCGGCTGGCAGGCGGTCGATCGGGAGGGCGCGCTCGAGGCGCTCGAGCTGCTCGGTGTCGACGAGGACGGCCTGGATCGCGCAGATCGCGAGTACCTCCGCGCCATCGCCGAGCGCTTCAACGGCGGACCGGTCGGCCTCAGCACGATCGCCGTCGCGATCGGCGAGGACGAGGGCACGCTCGAGGAGGTCTACGAGCCCTACCTGATCCAGCAGGGCCTGATCCAGCGGACGCCGCGCGGACGCGTCCTCACGTCGCGGGGACGCGAGCTGACGGGCATGCCGAACGACCCGGGCATGCCGTCGCTGCTCGACTAGCCGCGACGGTGGCGCAGGCTGTGCTCGACGGCGTCGAGCGCCTCGCGCAGATCCCGGATGCGGGCCTCGATGTCCGCCGTGTCGCCACCCTGGCGGATCCGCTCCTCCTGCCGGACCTCCTCGAGGCTGCCGATCATGATGCCGAGCAGCAGGTTGAGCACGACGAACGTGCCGAGCAGGATGAAGGACAGGAAGAACAGCACGCTCTCGAGCGGCTTGGCCTCGAAGACGAGGGCGAAGGTGGTGGTCCAGCCCTCGAGCGTCAGGATGGAGAACAGCGACAGCATGGACCGGCCGATGTTCCCCCAGGCGGTGGGGTCAAGATCGGCAAACAGCGTCCAGCCGACCATGCCGTAGAGGAAGACGAGGAGGCCGGTCAGGACGCCAAGCCCCGTCGCCGGGCGGATCGCTCGGGTGGCGCCGCGCAGCAGCACCTGGACGTCAGGGAGGTACTTGAGCAGACGCGCGACGCGGAGCAGGCGGAGAATGCGCAGGAGCGCGGCGTTCTCGCGTACGCCCGGGACGAACAGCGCGGCGATGATCACGAAGTCGAAGACGTTCCAGCCCGAGCGGAAGAATCGCTGGGGGGCGCGCCCGTAGGCCAGGATCCGGATGGCGAGCTCCACGACGAAGATCGTGAGGAAGACGCCGTTGAGCAGGTGCAGCGTGTCCCCGTGCCGCTCCATCACCTCGCCGAAGGTCTCGACGCCGAGCAGGATGGCGTTGAGGGCGATCGCGATGATGATCGCGGTCTGGAAGCGCTCGGAGTCCGCCACGCGGGCGAAGCGGGCGGACACGGGGCCAGTGGCGGTCGAGGATGGGCTCATCGCTGCGTCTGATTCTGCCATGTGCAGCACGGCCGGCGGCTGGGCCGCCGGGGCGTCCGCGGCAGGGGAGGCAGTGCCACCGGCGATCCGTCCTCCCGCCCGGTAGGGTGCGTGCGTGCGCATCGACGAGCTGGATTACCACCTGCCTGAGGAGCTGATCGCGCAGACGCCGATCGAGCCGCGCGACGCGAGTCGGCTGCTGATCGTCGATCGCGCCGACGGAAGCCTCACCGACGCGCACTTCCGCGATCTCCCGTCCCTGCTCCGGGCCGACGACCTCGTCGTCCTCAACACGACGCGCGTGCGCGCCGCTCGGCTGGCGCTGCGTCGCGCAACCGGCGGCGCCGCCGAGGTTCTCCTGCTCGAGCCCCTGGGTGACGTCTGGAAGGCCCTCGTGCGTCCCGCCCGCAAGCTGCGGTCCGGTGCCAGACTCGCCGGAGCGGGCATCGAGGTCGAGATCGTCGAAGTCGGGGAGGCGGGGGAGGCCATCGTGCGCATCCATGCCGATGGCTCGATCGACGCCGCGATCGAGCGCGCGGGGGCGATGCCCCTGCCGCCGTACATCCGCACCGCCGCAGCCGATCCCGAGCGCTACCAGACCGTCTTCTCGCGTGAGGTCGGCTCGGCGGCCGCACCGACGGCGGGGCTCCACTTCACCCCGGCGCTGCTGGCGCAGGTCCGCGACGTCTGCGAGGTGGTGGAGGTCGATCTCCGCGTCGGGCTCGACACGTTCCGCCCGGTCACGGCCGAGGCCCTCGAGGAGCACCCCATGCACTCCGAGGCCTACAGCGTCGACGCGGGTGTCCGTGCGGCGATCGCGCGGGCCGTCGTGGATCGGCGGCGGGTGGTCGCGATCGGCACGACGACCACGCGCGTGCTGGAGACGATCGCCGACCCGGCCATGCCGGACGCAGGCCGCACGGAGCTGCTCCTGCAGCCCGGCGTGCCGTTTCGCACCGTCGGCGCGCTGGTCACGAACTTCCATCTGCCGCGATCGACGCTGCTCGCCCTCGTGATGGGTCTGGCGGGGGAGTCCCTGATCCGCGACGCGTACGCTCACGCCGTGCGCGAGCGCTACCGCTTCTACTCCTTCGGCGACGCGATGGTGATCGTGTGAGCCGCCCCGGCGACTTCACCGTCGACGCCACGGACGGCACGGCCCGTGCGTGCACGCTCGAGACGGCGCACGGCACGGTGCAGACGCCGATCTTCATGCCGGTCGGCACGCTCGGCACCGTCAAGGGCATCGATCCGCGCGAGCTCACCGAGATCGGCACGCAGATCCTGCTCGGCAACACCTATCACCTGCATCTGCGTCCCGGCGAGGAGCTGATCAGCGAGCTCGGCGGTCTGCATCGCTTCATGGGCTGGGACGGGCCGATCCTCACCGATTCGGGCGGCTTCCAGGTCTTCTCGCTCGCCCATACCCGCACGATCGACGACGACGGCGTGACGTTCCGGAGCGTCTACGACGGCTCCGCGGTTCGCCTGCGCCCCGAGGACGCGATGCGCGTGCAGGAGCTGCTCGGCTCCGACATCGCGATGTGCTTCGACGAGGTGCCGAAGCCCGATGCGCCCCTGCAGCACCTGGCCGCGGCCGTGGAGCGGACCACGCGCTGGGCGGAGCGCTGCAAGGCGAGTCCGGCAGCGCCGGGTCAACTGCGCTTCGGCATCGTCCAGGGCGGCGTGGACGACAACCTGCGCGCCCGCAGCGCGGAGGACATCATCGGCATCGGCTTCGATGGATACGCCATCGGCGGGCTGGCCGTCGGCGAGGACCGCGACGACATGTTCCGCGTCACGCGCGGCACGGCGGCGCTCCTGCCGTACGAGCGTCCCCGCTACTTCATGGGCATCGGCGATCCCGAGGGGATCCTGCGGGTGATCGCCGCCGGCGTCGACATGTTCGACTGCGTCCTGCCGACGCGACTCGGTCGGACGGGCGCCGCGATGACGTCCAGCGGACGGCTCAACCTGCGCAACGCGGCGTTCGCGCGGGATGATCGCCCCCTCGACGAGCGCTGCGCCTGCTCCACCTGCACGCGCTTCTCCCGCGCGTACATCCGCCACCTCGTCGCGCAGAAGGAGATCCTCGGCATGCGGCTGCTGTCGATTCACAACATGGCCTTCCTGCTAGCCTTGACCACGTCCGCGCGGGAGGCCATCGTCGAGCAGCGCTTCGACGACTTCCTCGCCGATGCCCTCGAACGCCTCAAGACCGGATCCGACTGAATGCAGACCTACCTCCTGCTCTTCGTGGCCATGGCCGCGATCTTCTACCTGCTGATCCTGCGTCCGCAGCAGCGCGCCAAGAAGGCCAAGGCCGAGATGGCCAACGCGCTCGAGGTCGGATCCGAGATCCTGACGGTCGGCGGCATCTTCGGCACCGTGGCCGCGCTGCGCGAGGCCGACTTCGATCTCGAGATCAGCGACGGCGTGATCATGAAGATGGATCGCCGCGCGATCGCCTCGGTGATCCGCGATACCGACGATGACGTCGAGGACGACGCCGACGACGATGATGCGCCGGTGGACGAGGATCACGAGGACGACGGCACCGCCGTCGACGACGCCAAGAGCTAGACCATGCGCCGCGGAACCGTTCTGATCCTCGTCGCCGTGCTGGCGCTGCTCGTCGCCACCGGCGTGCTGTCCGCCCTGCGCGCGCCGGTGCTCGGCCTGGATCTCCAGGGCGGCGCCGAGGTGACGCTCGAGGCGCAGCCGGAGGAGGGCCAGACGGTCACCGACGAGCAGATGAACCAGGCGGTGGAGATCCTGCGCACCCGCGTCGACGCCCTCGGCGTGTCGGAGCCCCAGATCCAGCGCGAGCAGGGCAACCGCATCTCGATCGCGGTGGCCGGCGAGAACGATCCCGCCCGCGTGTTCGCCCTCGTCGGCTCGACCGGGCAGCTCTACTTCATCGATCTCGAGGAGGGGCTGACGCAGGGGGTGTCCCGCTCGTTCGTCGCGGGCGCGGGCATCGTCCCCAAGACGTCGCTGTACGAGCTGCTCAAGAGCGTGCCGAAGAAGCTGAAGGACGGCGACCAGAGCATCTACTACGCCTTCAAGAAGGGCGATACGGCGCAGCCGATCAATCCCAACGGCGCGGTCACGATGGACCAGCTGCTGCTGCAGATCGGCGAGCAGACGCTGCCCGCCGACGTCGAGGTGCTCGGCGTGCCGAAGGAGCACATCGCCGTCAAGTGCTCCAACCAGTCGCCCGCCGGCTGTCCGCCGAACATCACCCCGATCTCCACGAAGGCGCCGGAGAAGTTCTTCTGGTACATGTTCGACCTGCCTCCGGTGGGCGAGCGTCTGACCGGCGACGACCTCGACAGCGCCAAGGCCGACATCGATCCGCAGACCGGGCAGCCGCTCGTGCTGATGGACTTCAACAGCCGCGGCGGCAAGCTGTTCGGCGACATCACCAAGCAGCTCGCGGATCGCGGCCGCTCCGAGTGGAGCGCCGCCGGCGCGCAGGCAGGCGCGGAGTCGGCCTACTTCCAGCGCTTCGCGATCATCCTCGACGGGCAGCTCGAGACGTACCCGACGATCGACTTCGTGCAGAACCCCGACGGCATCACCGGGGGCAGCGCGCAGATCACGGGACTCGACTCGCCGCAGGAGGCCAACGACATCGCCCTGGTCCTGCAGTCGGGCTCGCTGCCGGTGCGCTTCGTCGCCCTGTCGTCGAGCCAGGTCTCGGCCACGCTCGGCGAGACGGCGCTGCGCGAGGGCCTGATCGCGGGTCTCGCCGGCCTGCTGCTGATGATGCTCTACCTGATCGTGTTCTACCGGGTGCTCGGCGTGGTCGCGGCCATCGCGCTGATCATCTTCGCGGCCCTCTTCTACGGGGTGATCCTCGCGATACCCGTCACGATGACACTGCCGGGCATCGCGGGCATGATCCTGACCATCGGCGTCGCCGCAGACGCCAACATCGTCGTCTTCGAGCGCATCCGCGAGGAGTACCGCGCGGGCAAGTCGCTGAAGGCCGCCATCAACGCCGGCTACTCCCGCGGCTTCCGCACCATCCTCGACGCGAACGCCGTCACGCTGATCACCGCCGGCGTGCTCTTCGTCGCCTCGCAGTCGAGCGTCAAGGGCTTCGCCTTCCTGCTCGCGCTCGGCGTGCTCGTCTCGATGTTCACCTCGGTGGTGGCCACACGCGCGATCCTCAGCGTCCTGTCGAACTTCTCCTGGTTCGACAATCCCCGCGTGATCGGCGCCGCGGCCAAGCCTGTGCGCTGGCGCTTCGATTTCGCAGGCCGCAAGCGCCTGTTCTTCGCGATCTCGGCGATCGCGATCCTCGTCTGCTTCGGATCGCTCGCCATCCGCGGGCTCAATCTCGGCCTCGACTTCACGGGCGGCACCCGCATGGCCGTCGTCACCACCGAGCCGGTCACGGTCGAGCAGATGCGCACGACGCTGTCTGAGGTCGACGGCGAGCTGAAGGGCGCCGTGATCCGCGGCGAGGGCGCGCAGAACAGCACCACGTTCACGACGTTCCAGATCGACGCCAAGGAGATCCCCGCCGACAAGGTGCAGGCGATCGAGCAGTCGGTCAACGTCCAGTATGGCCTCGCCGAGCAGATCGACGTCAGGACCGTGTCGGCCTCGTTCGGCAGTGAGATCCTGCGCGGGGCCCTGCTCGCGTTCCTCTTCTCGATCCTGCTGATCGTGATCTATGTCGCGCTCCGCTTCGACTGGAAGTTCGCGATCCCGATGATCGTCGCGCTCCTGCACGACCTCGTGATCGCCGCCGGCGTCTACGCCCTCAGCGGACGCGAGGTGTCCAGTGGCACCATCGCGGCGCTGCTGACCATCCTCGGCTACTCGCTCTACGACACGATCATCGTGTTCGACCGCGTGCGCGAGAACGAGGTCACCCTGCGACGCCAGACGTACGACCAGATCGTCAACATCTCCCTCTGGGAGACCGCGACGCGCTCGCTCAACACGTCCCTCGCCACGCTGCTGCCGATCCTGGCGCTGTACTTCTTCGGCGGCGAGACGCTGCAGGACTTCGCCTTCGCCCTGCTGGTCGGCATCGTGATCGGCGCGTACTCCTCGTTCTTCGTCGCCTCGCCGCTGCTGAGCGTGCTCAAGAGCGGCGAGCCGGAGTACCGCGGCCGTCAGGGCTCCAGCGAGCTGCCGGCGTTCATGCTCGGCAAGGCCGGAGCCGAGCAGCAGCGGGTCGCCGTTGCCGCGGGCGTGGACGAGGCGCTCGTCGTCGAGGCGGCCGAGATCCTCGAGACGCCCGATGCGGCGCCGACGGCAGATGCGCCTCCGATGGCCGACGCGCCGCCGACGGGACGCACGTCCGGGGGACCGGACGATGCGGCCATCGAGGCGGCGCGCCAGCGTCGTGCGAATCGCCGCGGCAAGAAGCGATAGCCGCCGTTCCGCCTAGCCTGCGGGCATGAGCTCCGGGACCCGCCTCACGATCGCGCCCTGCCCGACAGCGGTGTCCGAGCGGCTGGAGCGTGAGGTCGGCATCGGCCGGGTGCTCGCCGATGCACTGACGCGACGTGGCTGGAGCGAGCCGGCTGACGTCCGGGCCTTCCTCGAGATGGAGGGCAGCCTGCATGATCCGCTCCTCCTGGCCGACGCGGCCATCGCCATTCCGAGGATCCAGGCGGCCATCGCGTCGCGGACCCCGATCGCGGTCCACGGCGACTACGACGCCGACGGCGTGTGCGCCACGGCACTGCTGTGCGAGGGACTCACGGCACTGGGCGCCGATGCGCGCCCCTTCATCCCCAGTCGCTTCGAGGAGGGCTACGGGCTCGCGGTCGAGACGGTCGATCGCCTGCACGACGACGGCGTGCGGATGATCATCACGGTCGACTGCGGCGTGACCGCGGTGGCGGCCGCCGCCCGAGCGGCGGAGCTCGGCGTCGAGCTGATCATCACGGATCATCATCGTCATGGCGAGGTCCTCCCGGCGTGCCCGATCGTGGCGCCTGCCGTGCGGGGGACGTATCCGTTCGATGCGCTCTGCGGCGCCGGGACCGCCTTCAAGCTGCTCGAGGGGCTCGTGGGCGCCTGCGGCGCCGATCCGGCGATCCTCGACGGCGTGGTCGATCTCGTCGCCATCGCCACGATCGCCGACCTCGTCCCGCTCGTCGACGAGAACCGCTCGCTGGCGCGTCGGGGCATCCGGCGCATCGGCGAGGGCAAGCGCCTCGGGCTCGAGGTCCTGCTGCGCATCGCCAAGGTCGATGCCCGCGTGATCGATGCCGGTGCGATCGGCTTCCGGGTCGGCCCGCGCCTCAACGCGGCGGGACGCCTGGAGCATGCCGATGCGGCCCTGCGTCTGATGATGACGCGGGACCCGAAGGAGGCCCACGAGCTGGCCGAGCTGCTGGACGGTCTCAATCGGCGCCGGCGTGCGATCGAGGATCGCATCCTGCGCGAGGCGCTGGCGCTGCACGAGGACCTCCCGGAGGGCAGGCGGGAGCAGCTCGGGCTCGTGCTGGCCGCCGACGGGTGGCATCCCGGCGTGGTCGGCATCGTGGCGTCCCGCGTGGTCGAGCGCGTGCGCCGGCCGACCGTCCTCGTCGCGCTCGATGGTGACATGGGCTCCGGCTCGGGCCGCAGTCTGGAGGCCTTCGACCTCCACGCCGGCCTCGCGGCGTGCGATGCGCATCTGGAGCGGTGGGGTGGCCACCGGGCGGCGGCGGGCGTGAGCGTGCGCACGGAGAACCTCGACGCCTTCGCCGCGGCGTTCGCCGAGCACGCCACGGCGATGCTGGCGGGCGTTGATCTGCGGCCGACCCAGCGCATCGACGCCGTCGTCGCGCTGACCGACGTCTCGCTCGAGACCGCCGCCGACCTCGCGCGCCTGGAGCCGGTCGGCATGGGCAATGCGGGGGTGACCGCCCTGATCCCGGCCGCTGAACTGACGGATGTGCGTCGCATCGGCGCCGAAGGGCGCCACCTCGACATGCGCGTGCGCACGGCGGCCGGCTCCTGCCGTGCCGTCGCGTGGAGCATGGGCGAGCGCTTCGAGCTGCTGGCGAGCGGCGCGCGCATGGACGTCGCGGCACGGATCGAACGATCCGTCTGGCAGGGTGCCGAACGCGTCGAGCTGGTGGCGCGCACGATCCAGCCACTGCCTGCGGAGCACGGTGACGCCGTCGGCCTCTGCACAACGCCCTGCGATGCCACGTGCCCGACCCGGCTCGCCGAGCCGCCACCGGTACCGCCGCCACTCGCTGACGGCCTGGCGATCGACGACATGCGCGACGAGCGCGACGGCGGTGCCATCGCGGAGCTCACGCGCCTCGCGGCCTCCGGCGAGGGGGTGCTGATCGTGGTCGCGGACGTGGGGCGTCGTCGCGCCATGCTGCTGTCGGCGCTCCATCCCGCGCGCTTCGGCCTGAGCGGCGCCCTCCTCTTCTCCCGACGCTGCACCGAGGCCGCGCTCGACGAGCGACAGGCGCGTCTCACCTCAGGACCGTGGATCGCGCTCGTCGATCACGAAACGCTCGCTCGTCGGCCGGAGCTGGCGGAGGCCTTCCCCGACGCCGTGGTGCTGGATCCGCCGTCGTCGCCGTGGCGTGCGCCGCGCGGACCGCGCTGGACCCGCGTCGATGGCCCGGCGGAGCATCGGTTCGCGGCCTCGGTGGCGGGCGCGGCGTAGCGCGGGGTGCGGGGCGTGCCTGTGGCGTCCGATACCATCTGAGGGGCGATGCCCGCTACCGCCCTCGCTCCCGCCGCCGAGCTGCACCGGGACCTTCTCGACGAATTGCTCGAGGACGTCTCGGAGTACGCGCCCGATGTCGATCCCGAGCGCCTCGCCGCGGCGTTCGAGCTGGCCTGCGTGCACCACGACGGGCAACTGCGCAAGAGCGGCGAGCCCTTCGTGTTCCATCCGTGGGGCGTCGCCAAGATCTGCGCGCAGCTGCGCCAGCCGGAGAGCGTGCTGATCGGCGCCCTGCTGCACGATGTGGTCGAGGACACCGCCGCGACGGCGGACGAGATCGAGACGCGCTTCGGCGCGGAGGTGCGCCTGCTCGTGGAGGGCGTCACGAAGCTCTCGAAGATCCAGTTCGCCTCCCGCGAGGAGGCCGAGGCCGAGAACTACCGCAAGATGATCCTCTCGATGGCCGAGGACATCCGCGTCATCGTCATCAAGCTGGCCGATCGCCTGCACAACATGCGCACGCTGTCGTTCCTCGGCAAGCAGAAGCAGCTGCAGAAGGCCAAGGAGACGCTGGAGGTCTACGCGCCGCTCGCGCATCGGCTCGGCATCCACTCGATGAAGTGGGAGCTGGAGGATCTCGCCTTCGCCACGCTCTACCCCCGGAAGTACGGCGAGATCGAGTCGATGGTGAACGAGCGGCGTGCCGACCGCGAGCGGTTCGTGAGCGAGGCGGGCGCGGTGCTGATGGTCGAGCTCCAGGGCGTCGGCATCGGCGCGTCCATCTCCGGTCGGGCCAAGCACTTCTACTCGATCTACGAGAAGATGACCCGACGCGGCAAGGAGTTCAACGAGATCTACGACCTCACCGCCATGCGCGTGCTCGTCGAGTCCGACCGCGAATGCTACGGCGCCATCGGCATCATCCACGCGCTGTGGAAGCCGATGCCGGGGCGCTTCAAGGACTACATCGCCGTCCCCAAGTCGAACGGCTACCAGTCCCTGCACACGACGATCATCGGGCCGCACGGCAAGCCGCTCGAGATCCAGGTGCGCACGAAGCAGATGCATCAGCGGGCCGAGTACGGCGTCGCCGCCCACTGGCTCTACAAGGAGCGCACCCCGGTGGCGACCGAGTGGCTCAACGATCTGGTGGAATCGCCGCAGGGCGAGGGATTCATGGTCGACCTGCGCACCGGCCTGGTTGACGACGAGGTGTTCGTGTTCACCCCGAAGGGCGAGCTGAAGGCGCTGGCAGCGGGCGCCACGCCGCTCGACTTCGCGTACGCCGTCCACACCGATGTGGGACATCGCTGCGTCGGCGCGAAGGTCAACGGCCGGATCGTCCCGCTGTCCGCCACGCTCAGGTCCGGCGATATCGTCGAGGTGCTCACGTCCAAGGGCGAGCGTGGCCCCTCCCGCGACTGGATGGGGATCGTCACCACCAACCGCGCGCGCAACAAGATCCGCGCGTGGTTCGCCCGCGAGCAGCGGGAGGACACGGAGCAGAAGGGACGCGACCTCCTGCAGGCCGCACTGCGGCAGAACAAGCTGCCGACGCAGCGCATCGCGTCGTCCCCGGTGCTCGCCGGCGTCATGCGGGAGATGGGCTACCGGAAGGCCGAGGAGTTCTACGTGGCGTTGGGGACGGGCAACATCACCGTGCCGCAGGTCATCCAGAAGCTGCTCGCGCACCTCAAGACCGAAGAGGTCGAGACGACGCCGACGCCGACACGTCGAACGGGCGGCCGCACACGCGCCCTGGCGTCGAACTCGTACGGCGTCGTGGTGGATGGGGTCGGCGACGTCGGGGTGATGGTGCGCATGGCCAAGTGCTGCACGCCGGTGCCCGGCGACGAGATCGTCGGCTACATCTCGGTCGGGCGTGGGATCACGATCCACCGGGGCGACTGTCCCAACGCGCGTCAGCTGCGCCGCACGCCGGAGCGCATGACACATGTGGCCTGGAGCGGCGAGGACCCGGAGGCATCGTTCCGTGTCGGCATCGCCGTCGAGGCGTGGGACCGTCCGCGCCTGCTGGAGGACGTCGGACGCACGGTCGCAGAGCACGGTTGCAACGTGGTCGAGTACGGCGGTCACGTCAGCGAGGGCATGGCCCGCAACTGGTACGTGCTCGAGATCGGCGATCTGAAGGGCCTCAAGGCGGTGCTCAACGCGCTGCGGCAGCTCGAATCGGTCGTCGACGCCTTCCGCGTCACGCCGGGCGAACGCGACTAGCGAATCTGGCCCCGGGTCCGGCAGCGCAAGCGTCAGGCGCGCGCGCCCGGACCGTAGGCGCAGGGATTCTCGAAGCCGCGGGCAAACCGCCCGGGGTCGAGATCGTCGACGTCGATGAACGGCGCCGCGTCGGTCAGGAGCTGGCTCATCACACGTCCGATCGCCGGCGTGGACTTCAGACCGTGGCCAGACCAGCCGGCGCAGAGCCACAGCCCCTCCGTGTCGGGCACGCGGCCGACCAGCGGGTGCCAATCCGGCGTGGCGTCGTAGGCACCGCCCCAGCCGCCGACGAGCGGTGCATCAGCCAGCGTCGGAAAGCGCTCCCCGAGGGGCCCGCGGATGGCGGCCTCGTAGCCGTCGAGCAGCGGCAGCTGGCACTCGTCGCGGACGGTGATGGTCGGGGTATCGGGCTGGTAGGCGACGACCCAGATATCGCGTCCGGCGGCGGAGCGCACAACCACGTTCGAGACGGCATCGCTGGTGACCGCCGCGGGCGCGACCTGACCGGGCGCGAGGCGCAGGACGGCAACCTGAATGCGCACGAGGCTGAACGGCACCTCCCAGATGTCGCGCAGCAGCTCCGGTGACCAGCCGCCGCCGGCGACGACGACCTGCCCGGCATCGATGCGCTCGCCGCTCTCGAGCACGACGCCGGTAGCGCGTCCATTCGCCATCGCGATCTCCGCGACCGGAGCGTGCTGGCGCAGCTCGAGGCCACGCCCCAGGGCGTCGAGCAGCCACGAATCGATCATCAGGCGGCTGTCGCAGACGCCGCCCTCCGGCTCGTAGGCGGCGGCGGCCACGCCGTCGAGCGACAGGAGCGGCTCCACCTCGTGGATCTCGTCGGGGGCGAGCAGACGGGTGTCCAGTCCGAGTCCCTGCTGGCGCTCCACGTTGGCCCGACATGCGTCGAGCAGGCGCTCCGGCACGGGCAGCAGGTACCCCGTCGGCACGTACGCGCCGGTACCGACCCCGACCTCCTCGTCCCACCGCTGCAGGATGTCGGTACCGGCCATGGACAGCTGGATCAGGACCGGATTCGTGTAATGACGGCGCACCATCCCGAAGGTGAGCGCCGAGTCGCCGCCTCCCGCATTGCCGCGATCGAGGACGAGCACGCGACCGGCTCCGGCGCGCATCAGGGCATTGGCGGTGGAGGCTCCGACGAGGCCGGAGCCGATGATCACGACGTCATACGCGGCCACGGCGGGAACGTAGCATCCGGACGG
>CAZPQP010000001.1:0-24610 GCA_964588635.1 uncultured Bifidobacterium sp. | reverse complement strand
CGGCGCGGCATCGCCAACCGCAACGAGCGCAGTGCCAGCATCGACCGGATCCAGAACGTCAACACGAAGCAGGGCTTCTACGGCCGCATTCTCAACTTCGGCGATCTCGAGTTCGATACGGCCGGGTCCGACGTCGGCGACTCCGATCTCGCGTTGCGCGGGATCAACGATCCGCACCAGATGCGCGACACCTTCGACCGCGAGCTCCTGCAGCGCGACGCCAAGCGGGACGGCGGCCTCTAGCCCCTACGGCTCCCAGTCCTCGCCGCCGATGTCCCAGCCGACCAGGCAGTAATCGCCGATGATCAGGGCCACGGCCTCGAAGGTCTCCCGGGCGTCCTCGTCGAGCTCCGCGCCGACGACGAATTCGCCGACCAGCTCGTCGTCGTAGGAGATCGGCACCTGCGCGGCTACCGGGACGCCGGCTCCGGCCCACGGACCGTCGGTGAACGCCCCCTCCTCGACGAAGCGCAGGCCGACGCCGGTGCCATAGCGCTCGGATAGGTGCGCAATGGTGCCGAGCAGGATCTGGTCGGCCTCCTCCGCACCGTCCACGATCGCCTGGACCGCGGAGATGACCGCCGCGTCAGCGCTCACGAGCGGATGACCCCGAGCACCTCGTCGCGCCGCGCGATCATCTCGGCCTCGCTCTGGGCCTCCAGATTGAGGCGGAGCAGCGGCTCGGTATTCGAGGGACGGACGTTGAAGCGCCACGTGTCGTGCTCGATCGTGATGCCGTCGAGGTGCGAGATGCGGGCGCCGGGGCCGTAGCGGTCCTTCAGCTCCTGGAGCTTGAGGGCCACGTCCGGCACGGGCGAGTTGATCTCGCCGGTGATGAAGTACTTCTCCCGCAGCGGCTTGAGCAGCTCGTGCAGCGTCGTACCGCTGCGCGACACGAGCTGGATCACGAGCAGCGCGGGGAGGATGCCCGTGTCGACGCCGTAGAACTCGCCGAAGTAGTAATGACCCGACACCTCGCCGGCGAAGACGCCGCCGGACTCCTTGATGGCGACCTTGATGAACGCATGGCCGACGCGGGACACCTGCGAGGTGCCGCCGCAGCGCGCGATCGTGTCGGGCACGGCAAGCGACGCGCGGATGTCGTAGAGGATGGTCGAGCCGGGATGGTGCTTGAGCACCTCCTCGGCGAGCAGCGCGGTCATGAAGTCGCCGTCGACGAACTCGCCCTCCTCGTCGATGAAGAAGCAGCGGTCGGCATCGCCGTCCCACGCGATGCCGATCGCTCCGGGATTGGCCTTCACCTTCTCGATGATGAACTGGCGGTTCTCCTCGAGCAGCGGGTTGGGCTGATGGTCGGGGAACGCGCCATCGGGCTCGAGGAAGAACGGCACGGCCTCGACGGGCAGCGCCTCGAGGATGGGGCCGAGCATCTTGCCCGCCATACCGCTGCCGCCGTCGAGGACGATCTTGAGCGGCCTGATCGCATCCATGTCGATCAGCGAGAGCATCTTCGCGGCGTAGGCGGGCAGGACGTCGAGCGGCGTGGCCGTGCCGGGACTGGCGACGGGCGGCAGCGGGTCGTCCCCGAGCGCCATCTTCTTCACCTCGTTGAGGCCGGAGGCGCTGCCGACGGGCTGCGCCTCGGCGCGCACGATCTTCATCCCGTTGTACTCGGCCGGATTGTGCGAGGCGGTCACGATCAGGCCGCCGTCGAGGCCGCCGTCGGCGACCGCGAAGTAGAGCATCTCCGTCCCGATCTCACCGAGCACGGCCACGTCGGCGCCACCATCGGTCGCCCCGCGCACCGCGGCCTCGGCCAGGGCGGGCGACGACAGGCGCATGTCGTGGCCGATGGCGATCCGCTTGGCGCGGAACACCTCGACGTAGGCACGGGCGATGCGATACGCGCCGTCGGGATCGAACTGGTCCGGGACGATGCCGCGGACGTCGTAGGCCTTGAAGATGGATGCGTCGAGCGTCATGCCTGAGAGGGTACCCATGCGTCCCGCAGGAGACGCCACGTGTCGTCGAGGTGCTGCGCCATGACGCGGGTGTCGGCGAGCACCGGCATGAAGTTGTTGTCGCCGTTCCAGCGGGGCACGACGTGAAGGTGCAGATGCCCCTCGATGCCGGCACCGGCCGTGCGGCCGAGGTTCATCCCCGCGTTGGCGCCGTGGGGCCGGAGGGTCCGCTCCAGCACGTCGAGCGAGCAGTCGAGCAGGTCCCACAGCTCGGCGCGCTCGTCGGCCGTGAGGTCGCCGGGGTTCGCGACATGCCGGTACGGGGAGACCATCAGGTGGCCGTTGGTGTACGGGTACAGGTTGAGGAGCACGAAGCAGGTCGCGCCACGGTGCAGGATCAGGGCCTCCTGATCGTCGCGGCTCGCGGGCGCCGCGCAGAACACGCACTCCAGCGGATCGTGACCGGATGCGCTCTTCACGAACTCGAGCCGCCAAGGTGCCCACAGGCGTTCCATGGCCGCAGCGTACCCGCGCGTCGCCGCGCACGGTAGGCTCGGAGGGTGGCGCCGATTCCCGACATCGATGCGCTGGCCGCTGCGCTCGGTGCTGCCCCGGTGGCGCATCCCGCCGAGGCCACGGCGAGCGTGATGCTCTGCCTGCGCGAGGGCGAGCGCGGGACGGAGCTGCTGCTCTGCCGACGCGCGACGCGTGACGGTGATCCCTGGTCGGGCCACGTCGGACTGCCTGGCGGCGGGGTGGAGGAGCAGGATCGCGACGCCCTCGACACCGCGGCGCGGGAGACCTACGAGGAGGTCGGCTTTGATCCGCGGCTCCACGGTCGGATCCTCGGCATGCTGGAGCCCCTCAAGCCGCGCACCTTCCCGATCACGATCGCCGCCTACGTGGCGCACATCACGGCTCCTGTGCAGCTGACGCTGTCGCAGGAGATCGCGGTCGCGTGGTGGACGCCGTTCGCCGATCTCCAGTGGGTCTCGGCCGAGGTGCCGGAGGCGCCGACCCGCGTCTCGGCGTATCGCCTCCCGCACCCCGAGGCGCAGGACGTGGTGCTGTGGGGCATCACGTACCGCCTGCTCGATCGCCTGTTCCGGGTTACAGACTCGACCGCGCCGCCGGAGTAGAATCGGCGCATGGAGCTGTACGAGCTGTTCTCCGAAGGGCGCCGGCAGCTCGCCGCGGGGCAGACGCGGGCTGCGATTCCGCCGCTGGAGCAGGCGCGCAACATCTCACCGGCGACCGGCTCGATTCGTGAGGCGCTGGCCATCGCCTACCTGCGTGCGCAGCGCTACAGCGATGCCCTGCCGGAGGCCGAGGCCGCCGTCGAGTGCGCACCCAATGACCATTACGCCTACTACCTGCTCGGGCGGGCGCATCAGGGACTCGGCGATCTGACCGCGGCCCGCGCCCAGTACAAGCTCGCCAACTGGCTGCGCCCAGGGGACGACGCCTATCAGGCCGCACTCGCGGCGGTGGCGGCTCCGGCCTGAGGCGGGCTCGCGTTCGACGCCGGCACCGATTACGCTGGCGGGTCCGCAGGGCTCGACGTCACTGATCCGCACGGTGCGGTAGGCTTCCGTCATGACTAATCAGTCAGTCAGTGCCGACCTCGAAGTCGATCGCCGCAGCCAGATCCTCGAGTGCACGTGCAGCGTGATCGCCCGCGACGGGGCCGAGGGGCTGCGCATGGCAGCCGTGGCCCGCGAGGCCGGAGTCTCCAGCGCACTGCTGCACTACTACTTCGCAACCCGCGAAGACCTCATCCGTCTCGCGTTCGAGTACCACGAGACGCGTGAGACCGCTCGTGGTGAGGAGCGTCTCGCTGCCATCGGCGATCCCCTGCAGCGGGTGCGCGATGTGCTCGTCCGCGAGCTCTCCGACGATGAGGTCGTGCGCGAGGGCTGGGTGCTATGGAGCGAGATGAGCCGCACGGCGATCTTCCGGGACGACTTCCGCGCGTCGGTGGCGGATCGGTCCGCGCGGTGGGTCGGCCTCGTGGCGAACCTGATCGCCGCCGCGCAGGAAGCGGGTCGCATTCCGGCATCGATCGACTCGGTGTCGGCGGCCCTGCGCCTGACTGCGATGGTCGACGGCATCGGCGGGCATGTCATCGTGGGTTCCGTCTCGCGCGCCGAGGCGCGCCGCACGCTCGACATCGCCATGACGGAGATGCTGCATCTCGATCCGGAGGAGCTGACGTGAGCGCAACGGGACGACGGGCGAAGGCGACGCGCGCGGGTGGCGCCAGGCTGACGCTCAACGCCAAGGCCTATGCTGATCCCGAGATCTTCGAACGCGAGCGCCGCGAGGTCTTCGCGAAGGCGTGGATGATCATCGGCCACATCGCCGAGGTGGCGCAGGCGGGCGACTTCACCACCGGCGAGATCGGCGGGGAGCCGGTGGTCGTCGTGCGCGATCACGACGGCTCGCTGCGTGCGTTCTCCAACATCTGCCGGCACCGCGCGGCGCGACTGGCGGACGGACGCGGCTCGTGCGGCAAGGTCCTCCGGTGCCCCTATCACGGCTGGACCTACCGCCTCGACGGGTCGCTGGCCGCCATGCCCGAGGGGCGGGGCTTCGGCGAGGACTTCGATCGCGACGCGGTGCGTCTGCCGAGCTTCCAGGTCGCTGAACTCGGCGGTCTGGTGTGGGTCAACATGGATCCGGACGCGCCGCCCATCCGCGAGTGGTTCGGCGAGGAGATCTGCGCACGCTTCGAGTCCCTCAACATCGCCAGGCTCGTACCCACCACCAAGCGGGATTGGCAGCCGCGCGAGATCCTGCGCGGCATTCCCGATGTCGTTCGCTCCCGGCGGCTGGACGACGCCAAGGCGCTGGTTCCCGAGGCCGAGTACGCCCGCGTGTACGCGCACTACGACCACAACTGGAAGACGCTGGCCGACAACTACCTCGAGGGGTACCACGTCCCGATCGGTCACCCGGGGCTGCTCCGGATGCTCGATTACCCCAAGTACCGGCCCACGCTGTACGAGCGTGCCGTGTGGATCGACGGTCCCCTGCGCGACAACCCCTCGAAGGATCTGATGGAGCACCTCTACCAGCGCTACAAGCGCCCGATGGCGGAGTTCCCGGAGGAGCTCGAGGGGCAGTGGACCTACATCCACTTCTGGCCCGCGCAGTTCATCGACATCTACCCCGACACGATGGATGTCTGGCAGATGCACCCCGAGGCGCCGCTGCGGACGAAGACGACGTCGATCATGTTCCGGTCGCCCGGCGAGTCGTTCCGGGACAGGCTCGTGCGTCAGATCAACTACCGCTTCAACAGCGAGGTGATGGACGAGGACGTCGAGCTCTGCGACGGGGTGCAGGTGGGGCTGGGCTCCATGACCTACACCCGCGGGGTCCTGAACGACAACGAGGCCGCCGTCGGGCACTTCCACGATCTCCTGCGCGACGCGGTGCCCGGCATCGATGACCTCTCGTAGGTTCGGGCGACACGACTGGCTCGGGCTCACGCCTGAGGTCGAGCGGTTCGGTCCGCTGCTGGTCGCACGCATCGCCGGCGCGCTCGGCGAGCCGTCTGACGCTCTGGGCGAGGAGCGCATCGAGCGGCTGATCCGGGACGGCGATGCCGCCGCCTGGCTGGCGTATCTCGCGGCCCTGACCGCCCTGGTGGATCGCGGCGCGGCCTCCGGGGTCGCCGCGGCCGAGACGGAGATCCTCGCGGAGATCCTGCGCGATCAGTACCGGCTGGCGCCCGGGGTGCTCGTCCTCTCGGAGGCCGACATGGCACGCTCCCAGCACCTCGAGGCCCTCTTGGAGACACGATGACCGACGCCCTGCGCACCGACTTCGCACCGCTGCTCGACATTCGACGTGCGGCCGTCGTCGGCGCATCCGATCGAGGCCCCGGCTACACGCTGCTGCAGAACCTCAGCACCCACGGCGGCGAGGTGATCGGTGTGCACCCCAAGCGCGAGGAGGCGGCGGGCCACCGCTGCGTGCCCAGCATCGCCGACGTCCCGTTCACGCCCGACGTCGTGGCCATGGCACTCGGTCCACGCACCATCGTGCCGGCGCTCGAGGAGGCCATCGCCGCCGGTCATCGGGTGTTCTCGATCCCGGGGCTCGGCGCCGAGGCCGCGGGCGAGGAGGGCGACACCGCGCGAGCCGCGGTGCGCGAACTGCTGATCGCCGCCGACGCCGTCTGCGTCGGCATCAACTGCATGGGCATCGCCGTGCCGCAGCGTCCCTCGCCCTGGATGGGCACGATCTGTCCGGGCTTTCGCGACGGCGGTGTCGCCGCAATCGTCGGCTCCGGGTCGATCGGCGAGGCCGTTCTCGCGCTCGGGCCGCGCGTTGGCTTCCGCAGCGTCGTGTCGATCGGCGCCGAGACGAGCCGGGACGCAGCCGACTGGCTGGCCTTCCACGTCGAGGATGAGCGCACCCGTGCGATCGGGCTGTTTCTCGAGGCCGTGCGGCGCCCGGCGGCGTTCCGGGCCGCGCTCGAGCGCGCCGCCGAGGCGGGCAAGCCGGTGGTGATCCTCAAGGTCGGCCGCTCCGAGGTGGCCGCCCGCAACGCAATGGCGCACACGGGCGCGATCGTGGGATCGGACCGCTCGTTTGACGCGCTGTGCCGCTCCTACGGCGCCATCCGCGTCGACGACTACGGCGACTGGCTGGAGCAGCTGGAGGTGCTGGGCACGCCGCGCCGGCCGCGTGGTCTGCGCACCGTGCTGCTGACGAATTCGGGCGGCGAGGCGGAACTCGTCGCCGACGTCGCCGATGCGGCCGGCATGCCCCTGATGACGCTGCCGGCCGACCTCGCCGCCGACATCGACGCGGCCTGGCCGTTCCACGGCGTGCACAACCCGATCGACTACTGGGCCTTCGGCGAGCCGGAGGAGATCGTGCCGGACATCGTGCGCCGCTGCGCCCGGCATCCGGAGGTCGACAATGTGGTCATCAACATCGACCAGTCGTGGCGGTTCGAGAACGGCGAGCGCGAGAATGCCGAGCACGCCTGCACCACGATGGCCGACGTCGCCCTCGAGACCGACGCCTTCTGCGCGGTGCTGTCCACCGCCGTTTCGGATCCGTCTGACACGTGCGTGACGAACGCGGCCCGCGGTGGTGTGCCCGTGTTGATCGGTGCCGGCATGGGCATGCGGGCGATCGCCCGTGCCGCGCAGTGGCGACCGACGATGCCCGAGGCGCCTGCGCCCTGGGAGAGGCCCGAGTGTCCCGAACTCGAGCGCGAGGCAGGTCATCTGGCCGAGGCCGACGCCAAGGCCGTGCTCGTCCGCTACGGCGTGCGTGCCCCGCGCGAGATCCGCGCCGCCGATCCGGCCGCAGCCCATGCGGCTGCCGCGGAGATCGGCGCGACCGTGGTCGTGAAGGTCGACGGCCCAGCGCACAAGGAGAAGTACGGCGGGGTCATCCTCGGCTGCACCGACCCCGAGCGCGCTGCTGCGGCAGCGGAGAGGATCGGCGCGCCGGTCCTCGTGTGCGAGGAGATCCGCGGCGGCGCCGAGGTGCTGTGCGGTCTCGTGCGCGATCCCCTCTATGGCCCCGTGGTCGTGGTCGGCGTCGGCGGCTCGTGGGCCGAGGCGGTGGGTGATACGGCACGCGCCGCCTTGGGACCGATCTCGCAGGCCGATGCGGAGCGCCTGGTCCGCTCCGTCGAGCCGCTGCGGCATCGTCTCGCCGACGCGGAGATCTCGATCGTCGCCGAGACGCTCGTCGCCCTCGGCCGTGTCGCGCACGATTTCCCACGGGTCTCGGAGATCGACGTCAACCCCCTCGTCATTCGCGATGGCACCGGCGTCGCGCTGGACGGCCTGATCGTCCTCGGCGACGACTGAACGGAGCGCCATGGACTTCTCGCTGACCCCCGAGCAGCAGGATCTGCGCGACCGGGCGCGGGCGTTCGCGACCGCGCTGATGCCGCACGAGGTCGCGGCCGAGGAGGCTGGCGGCGCGGTACCGGCGGAGGTCAAGGCGGAGATCCGGCGGCTGGCGCGCGAATTGCGCCTGATCGGCGGCAGCCACGCGCCTGAGCACGGCGGGCAGGGGTGGAAGATGATGGAGCACGTCATCGTCCACGAGGAGCTCGGCCGCATCACCAACGGCCTGTGGTGGCTCATGGGCGGTGGGTACAACGTCCTCGCGCTGGGCACGCCGGAGCAGATCGAGGCCTACCTGAAGCCGACGCTGGCCGGCGAGCGTGCTGACGCGTACGCGGTCACCGAGCGCGATGCCGGGTCGGACGCCTCCGGGATCAAGGCCATCGCGGAGCGCGTGGACGGCGGCTTCCGCATCCGCGGCGAGAAGTGGTTCGTGACCAGCGGCGATCACGCCGACTACCTGATCGTGATGGCCAACGTCATCGACGCCGGCAGTCTGCTGCCCACGCTCTTCCTGATCGATCTGCCCTGTCCGGGTGTCGAGATCATCGACGACCCGCTCTTCACCCACGTGTTCCCCGACGGGCATCCGACCTATCGGCTCGACTGCGTCGTTCCGGAGACGGCAGTGCTCGGCGGCCCGAGTCAGATCGGTCAGGGCGGCGCGGGCCAGCACGCGTGGTTCGTGGAGGAGCGCATCCACATCGCCGCCCGCTGCGTCGGCGCGATGCAGCGCCTGCTCGACGAGGCCGTCGCGTGGGCCACGGAGCGCGAGCAGTTCGGGCAGCCGATCATGGAGTTCCAGGGCGTCAGCTTCCCGCTCGCGGATTCCGCCGCGGATTGCGTCGCCGCACGCCTGCTCACCTATCAGTGCGCGCAGATGTTCGACGATGGCGCAGCGCCCAAGCTCGTGCATGCCCGTGCCAGCATGGCCAAGCTGTTCGCGAGCGAGCGCGCCTACGTCTGCGCCGATCGTGCCGTCCAGACGTGGGGTGGTCGCGCGTACATGCGTCGCAACGCCGCCGAGCGCCTGCTGCGCGAGCTGCGGGTCGACCGCATCTGGGAGGGCACCTCCGAGATCCAGCGATTGATCGTCGCGAACGCCCTCGTCAAGCGCGGCGTCGCCGCCACCCTCGCCGTCGATTCCCGGGAGATCATGTGAGCAGCCGACGCGATCTGACACCCCTGTTCGAGCCGAGCAGCGTCCTGCTCGTGGGTGCGACCGAGGACACACTGAAGTGGGGCGGCTGGGTCACCAAGTCGTTCGCCGATACCCGGGAGCGTCGCGCGACCCACTTCGTCAACCGGCGTGGGGGCGACCTGTACGGCATTCCGGCGCAGACCTCGATCGCCGATGTGGATGCCCACGTCGATCTGGCGGTCATCGTGGTGCCGGCTCCTGGCGTGCCGCAGGCGGTCACCGAATCGCTCGCCCTGGGCGCGAAGGCGCTCGTCATCATCACCTCGGGGTTCGGGGAGACCAGCCCCGAAGGCCTTGCCGTGCAGGAGGCGATGGTCGAGGAGGTTCGCGCCGCCGGCGCAGTCCTGCTCGGCCCGAACTGCCTCGGGCTGTACGACGACCTCGGCAAGCTCAACGTCTACGGCGGGACGTTCCCGTCGGGCGATCTCGCCTTCGCCACGCAGAGCGGCAATCTGGCGCTCGAGGTGGCCCTCCTGCTGGAGCGATCGGGACAGGGGCTCACGCGCTTCGCGAGCGTCGGCAACCAGGCGGACCTCACGCTCGCCGACATCATCCGCGACTTCGCGCACCACGATGCATCCAGGGTCGTGGGGGCCTACGTGGAGTCGCCGAAGGACGGCCTCGACTTCGCGGACGCCGTGCGCGAGGCGGCGGCCATCAAGCCGGTCGTGCTGTTCGCCGGCGGTCGCACCTCTGCCGGCGCGCACGCTGCGGCCTCGCACACCGGCAACCTCGCCGCCGAGTCCCGCGTGCTGCGCGCCATCTGCCGTGATGCCGGTGCCGTGGTCGTGGATTCACCGGGGGCGTTCGTCGACGCGGTCTCCACGCTGCGCACCGGCAAGGGGCTCGGTCGTCGGCGCATCGGCATCGTCGCCGACGGCGGCGGTCATGGCGTGGTCTCGAGTGACACCGTGATCGAGTCCGGACTGGAGATGGCCACGTTCTCGCAGGCCACCCAGGATGCCCTGCAGCCGTTCCTCAAGCACAACGCGCCCAGCAATCCCGTGGATCTCGCCGGCGCCGACGCGTCCGTGCTCTGGCACTTCCACGGGCTCGTCGACGTGATGCTGCGCGCCCCGGAAGTCGATGCCGTGGTCATGACGGGCTACTTCGGCGGGTACGGGGCGTATCACCCGGAATGCGGCCCGCTCGAGATGGAGGTCGCCGAGGCCATCGCCCGCAGCAGCGACGAGACCGGCAAGCCCGTGGTGGTGCAGTCGATGGAGGAGGCCAGCGGCAACGACACGATCCGGCGGCTGCGCGAGGTCGACGTCCCCGTGTTCTCGCGCATCGAGAACGCCGTGACGGCGCTGACGCTGCTCGATCGCCCTCCGGTCGTCGCCGTTCAGGCCCCCGGGGTCGTGCCGTCGCGCAGCATCAGCGACCAGCCCGCCTACCCGGAGGCTCGGGAGGTGCTGTCCGAGCTCGGCATCGCGTTTCCCGCGGGTCGGCTCGCGACGTCGGCCGACGAGGCCGCCGAGGCCATCGCGGACGTCGGCACGCCGGCGGCGATGAAGGCCGTGGCCGCCGATCTGCTGCACAAGACCGATGCCGGCGGTGTCGTGCTCGGTGTCACCACGCCAGAGGTCGCGGCCGAGACGTTCACGACCATGAAGCATCGCGTCGAGGAGGCATCGGGCCTTGTGCTCGATGGCATCTGGGTGGAGCGCATGGCCGGCGCCGACGGCGTCGACCTGGTCGTGGGAGCGCGCCGTGATCCCACCTTCGGTCCCGTGGTGCTGATCGGCGTGGGCGGCGTGTTCGTCGAGGTGCTCGACGACGTCGTGATCGCCCCGGTGCCGACGGACGCCGACCATCTGGCGGCGCTGATGCGCACCTTGCGCGCGTTTCCGCTGCTCGACGGCGCGCGCGGGCAGGATCCCGTCGACTGTCGTGCGGTCGCCGAGATCGCCGTGCGCCTCGGCGACCTGCTGCTGGCGCACCCGTTGGTCGGCGAGGTCGAGATCAATCCGCTGCGCGCGACCGCGGCAGGGGCCACGGCGCTCGACGCGCGAATAGTCAATCTCCGCTGATCCAACGCGCAGCGACCTGCGAAAGCAAGGTTGGGGGAACGCCAGGGCTCGTCCACCTCGGTGGGCGAGCCCTCGCGCTTCCTCCGTGATCGGCGCGCTGCGCAGGCGCCAGTGGCGGGCCTCGCCCCGTGAGGTGTGGGACGGATCGCCCCCATGGACACCCGGGAGGGGATCGCGGATCATGTCCGAGTGCCGACCGTCGTCCTCTTTCCGACCTGCCTCGGCGATGTGGTGGCCCGCCGGACCGTCGCGGACGCCGAGACCGTGCTGCAGCGCCTCGGCATCACCGTGCAGCGCCCCCGTGCAGCCACGTGCTGTGGTCAGCCGGCCTTCAACAGCGGCCATGAAAACCCGGCCCGCGCCGTGGCCCGGGCGACCCTGCGAGCCCTGGACGACGGTGCAGACGCCCCGATCCTCGTGCCCTCCGGCTCGTGCACGAGCATGATCCGCCTCCACTGGCGCGAGCTGTTCCACCAGACGGAGGATGCCGAGGCGGCGCTGCGCATCGCGCGTCGCGTGCGCGAGCTGTCGTCGTTCCTCGCCGAGCAGTCCGCCGCCATTGCGGCGCTCGAGCCGCGGCTGACGGCCCGCGTCGCCTACCACGACAGCTGCCACATGCTGCGCGAGCTGCGCATACGGCAGGAGCCGCGCGAGGTGCTCGCGGCGATCGACGGGATCGAGGTGCTGGAGCTCGCCGGCGGTGAGCGATGCTGCGGGTTCGGCGGGACGTTCAGCGTGCGCTATCCCGAGGTGTCCGTCGCCATGGCCGACAGCAAGCTGCAGGAGCTGGGGCCTGCGGGCATCGATCTGCTCGTCTCCGCCGATCCCGGTTGCCTCCTCCAGCTGGGCGGGCGGCTGTCCCGCGAAGGCAGTCCCGTGCGCGCGGTGCACCTGGCGACCGTGCTCGCCGAGGCGACCGCATGAGCGTGCAGGAGGAGGTCGACGGCACGCCGCTGCCACGCGGCTGGTCCGCTCCTGCGCACCCGCCGGGCGCCTTCGAGCTGCCGACGACGACCTTCCGCGAGCGCGCAGAGCGCACGATGGCGCGTCCGTTCGCGCGCAGGGCGATCGCCGGTGCCACCGATCACGCCGCGACGCTGACGTGGCGCAAGTTCGAAGGTGTGGACCACGATGGCCTGCGCGACCAGGCGAAGCAGATCCGTGCGCACGCGATCGCCAACCTGCCCGACTATCTGGAGCAGTGGATCGACAACGCCGAGGCCAACGGCACGATCGTCCACTTCGCCGCCGATGAGGCCGACGCGCGGCGGATCGTCGCCGGGATCTGCGTCGACGAGCAGATCGCGAGCGTCGTCAAGTCGAAGTCGATGGCGTCGGAGGAGGTGTCGCTCAACTCCGCGCTCGAGAGCGTGGGCGTCGACGTCTTCGAGACGGACCTCGGGGAGTTCGTCGTGCAGGCGATGGGAGATCGCCCGGGCCACGTGATCGCCCCGATCCTGCATCGCACGAAAGACGAGGTCCACGCGCTGTTCTCCGACATGGCGGGGCATGAGCTGCCGAACGAGGCCGAGGCGCTGACGGCGTTCGCCCGCGCAGGGCTCCGGCACGCGTTCATGACGGCCGACGGCGGGATCAGCGGCGGCAACTTCCTGATCGCCGAGACCGGCGAGATCCTGCTGGTCACCAACGAGGGCAACGGGCGCCTCACCACGTCGGCACCGCGCGTGCACATCGCTCTGGTGGGCATCGAGAAGCTGATCCCGCGGCGGCGCGATCTCGCTGTGCTGCTGCCGCTGCTCACGGGCCACGGGACAGGCCAGCAGATCACCACGTACGTGACGATCACCGGCGGTCCGCGACGGGGGGCGGAGCCCGACGGACCCGAGCGCACGCACGTGGTGCTGCTCGACGCGGGGCGCAGCGCGCTCCTCGGGGGCGAATTCGAGGAGGCGCTGCACTGCATCCGCTGCGGCGCCTGCCAGAACGTGTGTCCCGTCTACCGTCAGGTGGGCGGGCACGCCTACGGCTGGGTCTACGGCGGCCCGATCGGCGCCGTGCTCACGCCGTTGTTCCGCGGGCAGGAGGAGGGGGGCGAGGTGGCGCAGGCGACGACGCTGTGCGGCGCCTGCGACGACATCTGCCCCGTGCGGATCCCGTTGCACGACCTCCTGCTCGGACTGCGACGGCAGCGTGCAGAGCAGGGTCAGGCACCGCGTCGGGAGCGGATCGCCTTCGCCGTGTGGGGAGCCGTCTGGAGCCGCCCGCGGCTCTACCGTGCCAGCACCGTCATCGGCCGCAGCGCGCTCGGGGTGCTCGCCCGAGGCGAGGTCGTGTCCGCGAGGCTGCCCGGTCTGCGGCGCTGGACCGACGGTCGCGACATCCCCCTGCGCCGGGAGCGGGCATGACCGATCGGGCCTCGTTCCTCGCGGCGATCCGCGCGACGCCGCGCGGCGTCGATCCCGGTCTGCCAGATCGCACGAGCGTTCCCGATGCGCCGACCGAGCTGCGCTCCGGTGAGGATCCGATCGCGCGCCTCGTGGAGGAGACGCAGCTCGTCGCCGCTGAGGCTCATCGTGCGACGTCCGCCAATGTGGGCGAGGTGGTGGCGGGGCTGCTCCAGGCGAGCGGTGCCACCGAGGTGGCGCTGACAGAGGATCTTGCCGGGCACACGGCGCCCATCCGCGTCGCGTGTGGCGCGGTCGGCGTGCACGTGGACGACTACCGGGTGGTGGCGGCCGATCGCGCCCGGGCCAGCCGACTGCACGGGACGGTCACGGGCTGCGCGGCCGCGGTCGCTGCGACTGGCTCCATCGTCACCACGGCGGCGGGTGCCGGACGCGCAGGAGCGCTGATCGCCCCGCTCCATATCTGCGTGGTGGATGCAGCGCAGATCGTGGACGGGTTGCACGCGCTCTTCGACGGCGAGGTCCTGACCGACGCCGGCAGCTACCTCGCGCTGCAATCAGGGCCGAGTCGCAGCGCGGACATCGAGAAGGTGCTGATCCTCGGCGTGCATGGTCCGGGGACCGTGCACCTCGTGATCGTGGGCGACTGACGCCTAGGCGACGATGTCGACCGGGGTACCCGGGCGGACGAGGGCGGCGATCTTGGCGATACCAGGATCGGGCACGCGGATGCACCCGTGCGACGGGTTGGTACCCGCCTCGGCCCACAGGGCGCCGCGAGCGCCGTGGATGGCCACGCGGCCGGGGCCGCCGGCGAACTCGAACAGCACGTTCGAATGAGCGGTGAGGTGGAGCGCCCACGGACCCAGCGGGCTGAAGTACGGCTCGCGGACCTTCTGGTAGATCGCGAACGTGCCCTTGGGCGTCGGCGTGGACGGCGCACCGAGCGCGACACCGACCCGCCGGATCACCCGCCCCTTGCGGAAGACGGTCAGCCGATGGCGCTTGAGCGAGATCACGATGCGCGTCGTATCCACCGACACGATCGTGTTTGCCTCACGGATCCAGCCGGTCGAGTTGTTCGGGCGCGAGGGCAGCAGCACCTTGAGCCAGCCTGCACCGGTCGGGTCGACCACGCGCTCGGTGATCGTCAGCACGACAGGGTTGCCGGTGCTCGCGATCCACGGTGCGATCACCTTGGTCGCGTTGATCGCTCCTGGCTGCTTGTAGACCCCGACCTTGGTGACGAGACGGGCGACGTGGACCAGGCGGTTCGTCGGCGCGAACGCCGGGTCGGGCGTCATCGGCGGCAGCGGCGCGGGCGGGATCGTGGACGCGGCCGTGGCGTTTGCCGCTGCGGTATCCGCGTCCTGCGCGAAGGCTGCAGGCGTAATGGCGAGGCAGCCGGCAAGGGCAAGCGCGATGAGCCGAAGGCGATGCACGCTCCAAGTATCGCCGACGTGCGGCGTGTGTGCCGTTGGACGGCGTGCCGGCACCCATGCGACGATCCCGTCATGTCCACCACGCATCGCTCCCTCTGGCTCGAGCAGGCCTACACCGGTTCCACCGATCGACCTGCACTGCGCGGCGGCGATCGGGCCGACGTGGCGATCGTGGGCGGTGGATTCGTGGGCCTGTGGACGGCGATCAAGCTCAAGGAGCGCGAGCCCGGCATCGATGTCGTGATCATCGAGAAGGACATCTGCGGCGGCGGGGCGTCCGGTCGCAGCGCCGGCGAGGTGCTCAGCTGGTGGGCGAAGCTGGAGACGCTGGTCAAGCTCGTCGGCGAGCGGGAGGCGCTCGAGCTCGCGCGCGCCTCGGAGCAGGCGATCGACGACGTCCGCGCCGACTGCGAGCGCTACTCGATCGATGCGCAGTTCCGTCGGGGTGGCTACCTGTGGACGGCGACGACCGACGTGCAGCGGGGTTCCTGGCTGCCGGTGATGGAGCTCTGCGATCGGTTGGGCGTGGAGCCCTTCAAGGCACTTGACCCGGACGAGGTCGTGCGGCGGACGGGGTCGCCGGTGCATCTCGAGGGTGTCCTCGACGCCTCGGCCGCGCAGGTGCATCCCGGCTACCTCGTCCGCGGACTCGCACGCGTCGCACTGCAGCTCGGCGTGCGGATCTACGAGCACACGCCGATGGTCGAGCTCGATCGCCGGGCGCCTGCGGTGATCCGCACCCCGGATGGTGTCGTGACGGCCGATACCGTGATCCTCGCCATCAACGCGCACGCGGCCGGTCTGCGCGAGCTGCACCGGCAGATCGTGGCGATCTCGAGTGACATGATCTCGACGCCGCCGATCCCCGAGCGGCTCGAGCAGATCGGCTGGACCGGCGGGGAGTGCATCTCCGACTCGCAGGTGCAGATCCACTACTACCGCACCACGGCAGACGGGCGCATCACGTTCGGGAAGGGCGGCTGGGGCATCGCGTTCCGCGGGCACCTGGGCCCCGGCTTCGACCGCGATGCGAAGCGCGCCGCGGACGTCACGCTCGGTTTCCGGCGCCTGTATCCCAACCTCGCGGACGTGCCGATCGATCGCGACTGGAGCGGTCCGATCGATCGGTCGCCCACGGGCATCCCCCTGTTCGGCAACCTCGGTGGCCGGTCGCACATCCTCTTCGGTGCGGGGTTCTCCGGCAACGGCATCGGTCCGTCGCATCTCGCCGGGCGCCTGCTCGCGGGCCTCGCGCTCGGCGACCGCGATGGTCTGGCCGTGTGCGGACTCGTCAACGGGCGCCCCGGTGCACTGCCGCCTGATCCGATCCGCTACATCGGCGCGCATGTGGTGCGCGCAGGCGTCGCCGCCAAGGAGGCGAAGGAGGCGGTCGGTCAGCGTCCCGGGCGCACCTCAGAGTTCCTCGCCGGTCTCGCGCCGGGCGGGATGATCCCGAAACGGGCGAAGCGGAAGCGCTAGTCGGCGTCAGTCGCCGACGGCCTCGGCCACACGACGACTGCTCTCCGGCTCGCTCTTGGCGACGAGCGTGATGTCCACGCGGTTGTCGTGGAAGGTGGGGGAGCCGCCCATGTCGGCATCGCGCACGGGCGTGGTGGCGTTGACGTTGCTGCCCCCGCCGTCCTTCGCCCAGTAGGCCTTGTAGGACCAGGCGACGCCGTTGCGGGCGCGCGGATGGATGGCAGCCGCACAGGTGAAGGCGCCGCGATCGTTGGCGATCTCGACGACATCACCGTCCTCGATGCCGCGCTCGGCGGCGTCGTCGGCGCTCAGGAAGACCGTTGGCGCCCCGGTCATCCGCAGGTGCCCCGGCAGGTCGGCGAAGGTGGAGTTGAGGAAGAACCGCTGGGCCGGTGAGATCAGGATCAGCGGGAAGCGCTTGGCCAGCTCCGCATCGGCACCCTCGAACGACGGCGTGTAGCCGGGCACCGGATCGAGGCCCTGCTCGGCGAGCGCCGGGACCGTGATGTGCAACTTGCCATCAGTCGTCGGGAAGTCCCCGTGTGCATGCGGTGCGGTGCCGCGGATGTCGTCGACCCGGGCGTATCCCGTCTCCGACAGCGACTCGAAGGTGATGCCGCGCGAGCGCGCGAGGTCGGTGTCGATGAACTGGCGCACCAGATCCTCGTCTGAATCGTGCAGACGCGGATGGTCGAGGCCGAGCGCCGTGGCGAGGCGACGGAAGATCTCCGTGTTGGGCAGGCAGGCGCCGATGGGCTCGATGGCAGGCAGATTGAGCGTGAGGTAGTGGTGCCCGTAGGACGGATGGATGTCGAGATGCTCCGTCTGCATGGTGGCGGGCAGGAGGACGTCGGCGAACATCGCGGTGTCGGTCAGGCGATGCTCGAGCACCGTGAGGTGCAGATCGTCGCGGCGGAACCCCTGCTGCGCCCGTCGCTGGTCGGGGACAGTGGCGGCCGGATTCGTGTTCCACACCACGAGCGCGTGGACCTGGGGGTCCTGGGCGGTGTCGGTGAGCGCCTCCGCGAGGCGCGACATGTTGATGGTTCGCGCAGCAGGCAGCTCGAGCCCCGCGGGCTCCTCGAGATCGACGGTGATGTCGTCGTAGCGCCCCGCGGTCTCGGGCAGGACGCCGCCGCCGACGCGACGGAAGTCACCCGTGACCGCACCGAGGACGAGAATCGAGCGGTAGGCGGCGCCCGCACCGCCATGACGCTGCAGACCGAGTCCCATGCGGATCGCCGTGGGCCGCGTCGTGATCATGCGGTCGGCGAGGCCCTGCACCTCACCGAGGTCCAGGCCGCAGAGCTCCGCGGCGCGGGCGGCGTTCCACTCCGCGAGACGATCGCGCAGGTCGGGCCAGCCGACGCTGCACTCCGCGAGCCACTCCTCATCGCAGGCGCCCGCTGCAAGCAGCTCGCCCATCAGGCCCATGGCCAGCGCGCCGTCGGTGCCCGGCAGCAGCTGGAGGTGCTGGTCGCAGCGGAGCGCGGTGTCGGTCGGCAGGGGATCGATGGCGACCACGTGCGCGCCGTGGCGCTGCGCCTCGTGGATGAAGTGCCACTGGTGCATGTTGGACGACAGCAGGTTGGCGCCCCAGACGAGGATGAGCTTCGCGTGCACGAAGTCCTCGGGGTCGAGACCGACGGGCCGGTTGATCGTCGCCTTCATCGCGGCGGTGGCGGCGCCGGTGCAGATGGTCGTCCCGAGACGCGTGGCGCCGAGGTGCTTGAACAGGCGCTGCCCGAGCGACCAGCCCTGTACGGCACCGAGCGTCCCAGCGTAGTAGTAGGGCAGGATCGCCTCGACGCCGTGGCGGTCGATCGTGGTCTGCAGTGCCGTCGCCGTGAGGCCGATCGCCTCGTCCCAGTCGATCTCCTGGAACCGCCCCTCGCCCTTCTCGCCGACGCGGCGCATGGGCACCGTCAGCCGATCGGGGGCGTAGACGGCGTCGAGATAGCGATTCACCTTCCCGCAGAGGGCGCCCCGCGTGTACGGGTGATCCTTGCGGCCGCGCATGCGGACGGCTCGTCCGTCCTCGACCTCTATCTGCCAGGCGCAGGTATCGGGGCAGTCGAGGGGGCAGGCGCCGTTGACGATGCGCTTCATGCCCCGAGTGTACGGGACTCGGGCAAGAACGAACAGGTGCTCAGCGGTCGTGTCGGTGACGTGCGGCATCCACGACGAACCGGAAGAGCGCCTGCTGCTCCGGCTCGTGCATCTTCTCCGGATGCCACTGCACGCCGATCACGGGCCACTCTCCGTCCCCCTCGAGCGCTTCGACGACCTGTCCGATCCGTGCTGTGGCGACCAGCTCACCGGGATCGACGACGGCCTGGTGGTGGATCGAGTTGACGACGAAGGTCCGCTCGCCCATCACAGCGGCGAGCCGCGTCCCCTCGGCGACCTCGACCGTATGGCGCGAACCGAGCAGCGCCTCGGGTGTGCTCTCGATGATCGGGTGGCCGTGCTCGGGGCGCAGGTCCTGGATCATGGTGCCGCCCGCCGCCACCGCCAGGGCCTGCATGCCGCGGCAGATGCCCAGCACCGGCAGCCGACGCTGCTTCGCCCCGCGTGCGAGCGCGAGCTCCCAGACGTCGGCTCCGGCGTTGGAGTCCTCGAGCTCGGTCGTGGTCTCGGCGCCGTAGTGCTCGGGGTGCAGGTCGCCGCCGCCGGTCATGACCAGACCGTCGAGCAGGTCGAGCACGGCGTCGGGATCCTCGTTGTGCGGGATGATCACGGGGAGACCGCCCGCGCGGGTGATGCCGTCGGCGTAGCTGGGATCGAGCGTGTACAGATCGGTCTGCTCGCCGAGGTACGTGGGCAGGTCGCGGCGGAAGGCCGTCAGGCCGATGACGGGCGGTCGCATGTGGGCGGCCTCCCGACTAGCCGAGCGGCCACGGCAGGTCCGGCATGTGCTGCGACCACACCGCCTCGAGCGAGCCGTCCCCGATGATCGTCGTCAGCGCGCCATCCAGCGCCGTGCGGAGAGCATCCTCGCCGTGGCGCACCGCGATGCCCCACTGATTGCGCGTTTCGATGGTGAAGGCGAGGCGCAGCTCCGGGTCGGCGTCCAGCGTCACCATGACGACGTCATCGTCCACGAAGCCGTCGATCTCGCCGGAGCGCGTTGCCGCGATCATGTCCGCGTACACGTCGTCAGTCGCGCCGTCGAAGGGCACGGGGATGACGCCCGGGAACGTCTCGGTCAGCGCCATGTTGGTGCTCATGGCGATCGCGCCGATGCGCTTTCCGGCGCATTCGAGCGGATTCGAGATCGTGCTCTCGATCCGCGTCACCAGCGACTCGTTGAAGATCGCGTAGGGACGGGTGAAGTCGGCGAGCGTGCGCCGGTGCTCCGTGATGCCCTGTCCGCACCAGATGCCGTCGACTCTGCGCTCGTGCAGGGCGGGGTAGAAGTCACTCCAGGACAGCGGCACCCAGACGAGCTTCAGTCCGAGCTGATCCGCGACGAGACGCGCGGCCTCCGGCTCGTAGCCGGGTCGCGAGCCGTCGGGGCGCAGGAGGCCCATCAGGGGCATGGCGTCGAGGTCGCCGCAGCCAAGTGTCAGCGTGCCGGGGGTGACGAGCTCGTAGCCGCTCACGGAATCCACTGCCTGTACATCATGTCCTCCCAGTCGGTGACGGCGCCGCAGAAGCGGGCCCACTCATCGCGCTTGAACTCGGTGTAGAGATCGGTCAGATCATCGCCCAGCGCGCCGCGGACGAACGACGAGCCGGCGAACTTCTCGACCGCGTCGCCCAGCGTGAGCGGCAGCGAGTCGAACTTCTCGGGCCCGGTGACACCCGGGTCGGGCGCGGGGCCCGGGTCGATCGCGTTGGCCAGTCCGTCCTCCATCGCGGCGGCGATCAGCGCGTGCGAGAGGTACGGATTGACGATCGAGTCCGGCAGCTTCAGCTCGAGGCGCCCGCTGGCGCTGATGCGCACGCTGCGGCTGCGATCGTCGAGTCCCCAGTCGACCCGTGAGGGAGCGAACTGCCCAGCATCCCAGTAGCGCTTGTAGGAGTTGACCGTGCTGCCGTAGACCGCCATGGACTCGGCCGCGTGGGCGAGCAGGCCCCCGAGGGCGTGCCGGGCCGTCTCGGTGATGTGCAGCTCTCGACGGCCGGATTCGGCGAAGGCGTTCTGCCCGTCCTTCCACAGCGACAGGTTGTGATGGCAGCCGTTGCCCATGATGCCCACCTCGGGCTTGGGCATGAAGGTCACCTCGATGCCGAGCTCGCGGGCGACCTGCACGCAGATCTGCCGGTACGTGAGCAGGCGATCAGCGGTCCGGTCGGCGCGGTCGTACATGAAGTTCAGCTCGATCTGGCCGGCGTCCTCGTAGTCGCCCTCGATCATGTCGATGTCCATGGCCCGCGCGTAGCGGACCACGCGCTGGTAGATCTCCCGCGTCTGCTCGAGCGTGCCGGCGTGGTAGGCCGTGCTGACGCCGGGCCGTGCGACGGGGTCGTAGCCCTCGCCTCTCCAGGTGACCTCGGGCTCGGTGCCGCTGCGCAGCTCATAGCCGGTGCGCTGCTCCAGACCGTCGACGGCGCGACGCATGGCACCGCGCACGTCGGTGGAGAGCGGCGCGCCGGGATCGTGATGGCTGTCGTCGCGGCGGTAGAGCGTGCAGAGGAAGCGGCCGACGCTCGGCTCCCACGGCAGAACCTGGAACGAGTCCGCATCGGGCATGACGGCGAACTCCTCCGCGGCGATGCCGCCGCCGAACAGCTCGCCGTGGCGGTCCGCCGCGACATCCGCGATCGCGGAGCCATGGAACTGGACGCCCTTGTCGAGGCTGCGCTTGAGATGGGACGCCGGGACCACCTTGGCGAGCACGCGTCCGTTGATCGAGACGAACTGGTAGTAGATGAACTCGACGTTGGCCTGCTTGACGCGGGCGGCGAGGTCATCCGCGGCGCGGGCGTTGGCGTCGCGGTGCGTGGTCAGGGCGTCGGTCATCGGGCCTCCTCGCGGTCCCACGTGATCACCTGGCGGACGGGACCGGTGTTGCCCGAATCGGGCAGCCACTCCGGCTCCTCCGCGTAGCGCAGGCCGGGCAGGCGCTGGGCGAGCAGCGCCAGCGCCTCCGTCATGTCGCCGCGGGCGATGAAGTGCCCGAGGCAGTAGTGACGCCCGCCGCCGAAGCCGAAGTGCTTCGGCCGGTCGTCCTTGGCGATGTCGAAGTCGGGATCGGCCACCGCGCGCGGGTCGGTGCCACTCGACTCCGTGAAGAGGTGGATGGTGGTGCCCTTCGGCACGTGGATGCCGTCGATGTCGCAGTCCTCGGCCGCCTCGCGCGTGACCCACGTCGTGGTGGGACGCATGCGCATGACCTCCTCGACGGCGTTCGCGGCGTATTCGGGATGGGCGCGGAGCAGATCCCACTGCGCGGGGTTGCGCACGAAGAGGTCGATGCCGAGACCGAGCTGGTTCCGCGTCGTGTCGATACCGCCCTGGAAGAGCAGGATGATCGTGTCGCGCAGCTCGATGTCGCTGAGGCGGTCGCCGTCCTCGTTGGCGTCGACAAGCGACTGCAGGAAGTCGTCCTGCTTCTCCGCGCGGCGCTGGGCGATGAGGTCGTCGGCGTACTCGCCCATCTTCGCGAGGCCCCACTCGACCTCGTCGAGGCGGTCCTTCGCGGCGACGGACAGCGCGAGGCTCATCTTCTCGGCGTAGAGCGCGAGCTCCTCCCAGTTGTCGTCGGTGACGCCGAGGAGACGGCAGATCACGCGCGTGGCGTAGGGCTCGGAGAATTGGTGCATGAACTCGCACTGCCCGTCGCCGATGAAGCCGTCGATCAGCTCGTTGGCGAGCTCCTGGAACTTCGGCACGAGCCCGTCGATGTGCCGCGAGGCGAACGCCGGATTGACCAGCTTGCGGAGGCGCACGTGCTCGGCGCCCTCCTTGTTGAGCACGATGTTCGCCCACCAGCGGGCCCAGTCGCCGGTGATGCCGTTGTGCTCCGACCAGCGGGCGCTGCCCTGGATCAGGCGCTTGTCGTTGACGAGCGCGTTGACCTCGGCGTACCGCAGCACGGCGAGGCCGTACGGGGTGCGGGCGTAAGGACCTGCGTCGCGCGCGGCACGGGCGAGCTCGGAGCGGACGGAGAAGGCAGGATCGTTGACGTCGAAGAACGGCAGCTCCGGCGCGTCGATGGGAGACAGGGTCGTGGCCATGGCGAGAACTCTACTCCGTAGATTTCAAGAATCAAGCCTCGGCGGCAAGTCGGCCAAGGTGGAGGCCGACGATCCAGTCGTAGGTGGCCTCCACGTGCGCGACCATGGCATCGCGCGCCTTCGGGGCATCGGACTGCAGAATGGCCGCCAGGATCGGGGTGTGCCCCATCGTCGACGCGCGCACCGCTTCGACGGACTCGCTGCCCGGCAGGGATCCGAGGATCTCTCCGAGCTCCGCCTGGATGGCGGTCTCCGCGGCGACGAGCCGAGCGCTGCCGGTCGCCTCCGCGACGGCGAGATGGAAGGCGCTGTCGGCGAGTCGATAGCCCGCGAAGTCGCCGAAGGCGGACGCCTCCGCTTGCGCCGCCGCCTCCGCGATCAGCGCGCGGGTGGTCGGAGAGCACCGCGCCGCAGCCAGATATGCGGTCTCACCCGCCACGGCCCGTCGCCAATCGATCAGATCGCGCAGCTCCTCACCGGTTGGCACGCGACGTGCCTGGGCCAGCGGGCGGGCGATGTCCTCGACGACGAAGGTGCCGGCACCACGGCCGCGCCGGGTCTCGACGTAGCCCGCGTCGCGCAGAATGGCCAGTGCCTGCCGCAGGGTCATCGGGGCGACGTCGAGACGCTCTGCGAGCTCAAGCTCCGGCGGCAGGCGCTCGCCCGGCTGGAGCACGCCGGAGCCGATGGCCTCGCCGAGGCGCCGCACGATGCGCTCGACGGCTCCCTCGACCTGAAGCGGCGAGAAGACAGAGGCGCGTGCGGAAGGCGAGATGCTCATGGAACTCCACGGAGCAGAGTACTGGAGTCCTGCGGACGGGGTGGGATCGGCGCGTGCTGACGTACCCTGCGGGGGTGGAGTTCCGCTGCGCACTCGTCGGCCTGGCTGGTCGACCCAACGTCGGCAAGAGCACGCTCGTCAACCGCATCGTCGGCGAGCACGTCACGATCACCTCCAGCCGTCCGCAGACGACCCGCAGGCGAATCGCCGGCATCGCCCACGGCGACGGATGGCAGTTGGTGCTCGCAGACCTGCCCGGCATCCAGATCCCGCGTGACGGCCTCACCCGTCGCATGGCCGAGAGCGTGTCGGAGACGCTGGCCGACGTGGACGTCGTCCTGCTGGTCCTCGACGGGACGCAGTCCATCGGCGGCGGCGATCGCGCCAGTGCGGAGGCCGCCTTCGCCGCCGGCGTGCCGGTCATCGTCGTCGTCAACAAGGTCGATGGCGTGTCCCCGGAGCGCATCGCCGCGGCCATGCAGGCCGCCGCGGAGCTCGGACCCTTCGCCGAGCTCCATCCGGTGTCGGCCAAGACGGGAGATGGCGTCGAAGCGCTGATCGCCGATCTGGTGCGGCTCGCCCCGGAGGGGCCGGCGCTGTTTCCCGAGGAGGCGCGCTCCTCGGATCCGGTCCGGCTGCAGATCTCCGAGCTGATCCGCGAGCAGGCCCTGCGGCGGCTGCGGGACGAGGTGCCGCATGCCCTCACCGTCGTGGTCGAGGAGTACGACCCGCCGACGAGACGCCGCGCCGCCCGGATCGAGGCGTCGATCTACGTCGACTCGAAGTCGCAGCAGGGCATCGTGATCGGTGCCGGCGGCACCATGATCCGCGACATCGGCACCTCTGCCCGTCCGGGCATCGAGCGCATCATCGGCGGCAAGGTCATGCTGGAGCTGCGTGTGCGCACCCAGCGGGGCTGGCGCGATGATCCGGCGCTGCTCGACCGTCTCGGGCCGTAGCCGCTACGGCTGCCCGTTCGTCCCCTCGAACACGCCCGGGCTGTAGATGCACTGGGCGTTCCAGAGCAACCAGCCGCCCGCGCCCGTGCGGTCGGCAGCAGCGATCTGCTCCTTCACCTCTTTGGTGCCGTAGGGGATGCCGCCGAGCGTGAAATCCTGCAGCCACGGACGGATCTGCATGGTCCCGCCGTTGGTCTTGCGGCGCCAGTCCGACATCGCCGCGGCGATCGTCGGGCCGGGGGTGTCGCCGGGCTTGTCGATGCCGAACTGCCCGTCCGTGAAATGCGACGGGTAGATCATCGGGTAGACCGCGTCGAGGGTGTTGCGCAGCTTGCCGGGCCACTGGCCGATGCCGA